>JAXJQQ010000169.1:0-2827 GCA_036311065.1 Acutalibacteraceae bacterium
GAAGGAGAGCGTTTACGGAAAAATCCTTATTTCTCATATAAAGGAAGCTACCGAATACGCTCTTGAGCTTTTCAGAGATATTCTCTTTTTGTGCGAGGGTGACGAAGAGCTTCAAAAGCTTTTTTCTGAAGCGGTGAAGCTTGATGTTACTCAGTGTGAATATATTCTTTCCCGTATCATGGAAGGCTCATGGGATGATGTTCACCGTGCTGTTTCGGCTTACAGCGCGAAGACGAGGGGAAGAGCTTCAAAAGAGATGAAGGATGATCCTATATTAAAAAAGCTTGATGCAAAAAGAAAGGTAGCAAAAGAGATTATAAAAAAACAGGGTGAGCTTTTCTGCTGCAGTGAAAGAGAATTTTATGAGGATATGGAATTTTTCCGTGAGCCTGTAAAAGCACTCATTGATTCTGTTATTCTTTATTACGGATTTTACGGCAGAATGAAGGCAGAAAAAAAGCTTTGCGATTTCAGCGATATCACCCACCTTGCTCTTTCGCTTCTGGTAAAAGAAACTGACGGCGGTTGGGAAGGTACAGAGTTTGCAAAGGTGTATGCAGAAGCCTTTGATGAAATTCTTATTGACGAATACCAGGATACAAACCGTGCTCAGGACATGCTGTTCACCGCTATTTCAAGGAACAATCTTTTCCGCGTGGGTGATGTTAAGCAGAGCATTTACTCCTTCCGTCAGGCTATGCCGCAGATTTTTCTTGAGCTGAAGGGTGCGTATGAGCTTTACGACAGGGAAAAGGACTTATATCCGGCAAAAATTATTCTCGGCAATAATTTCAGAAGCCGCAAGGGTGTAACGGATATAATCAATTTTATTTTTCACCAGATAATGAGCATAAAAGGCGGTGATATTGAGTACAACGATGAAGAAAAGCTTGTTTTCAGTGCGTCCTACAATGAAAAGGCTGAGCCTGACTGTGAGCTTCATGTTATTGATACGGGTACGCTTGATACGGATTCCGAAAGCTCTCACGAATATCAGGCAAGGTATATTGCAAGAAAAATCAAAGCTATGATAGCGGAAGGCTATACCGTAAAGCAGGGCGACGGTGAAAGAAAGGCAACCTACAGAGATTTTTGCCTGCTTCTTCGTTCCGTCAGCACCAAGGCAACAATTTATGCAGATGTGTTCCGCCGTGAGGGAGTTCCGTGCTTTACTGAGGTTACTGATTCCTTCCTTTCTTCTGATGAAATTGCCCTTGCACTCAACATACTCAGAATCATTGATAATCCTAAGCAGGATATCCCGCTTTTAAGTGTTATGATGAGTCCGCTCTTCGGCTTTTCGGTTGATGAGGTCAGTCTTCTGAGAAAAGGCAGACGAAAAGGAGATATCTATTCCTGCATAACGGCACTTATAGATGAAGGAAACGAAAAGGCTGCTGCATTTATGCAAAAAATCAGTCTTTGGAGAAATATGAGCATATGCCTTTCAGCTTCGGGACTTCTTGATGAAATTTACGAGGATACGGGCTATGTTTCTCTTTGTGATGCAATGGATCCGTCGGGTGGAAAACGGGCAAACCTGATGCTTCTTTCCGACTATGCAAAAACCTATGAATCGGCAGGCTATATGGGGCTTTCAGGCTTTATCCGTTTTATAGACCGTCTTAAAAATGAAAAGCAGGATCTGAGTGCGGCATTGGGTGCAGTTCAGAATGCTGATGTCGTTGCAATAACAACCATCCATAAATCAAAGGGCCTTGAATATCCCGTGTGTATATTAGGTAATTGTGGCGGTCGCTTCAATATGCGGGATGAAAGCGAAAACCTTAATATAAACAGAGAGGTTGGTCTGGGACTTATTAAGCGTGATACTGCCACCTTTGACCAGTTTGAAACCCTCTGCCACAGTGCTGTAAAGCTTTCTGTTCATAAAGGCAGTCTCAGCGAGGAGCTGAGAGTCCTTTATGTTGCTCTTACAAGAGCCCGTGAAAAGCTTATAATAGTTTATGCTGACAAGAATCCTTCAGGCACAATTGAAAAATATTCCTTTGATATCTGCGAAAATAAAAAAACAATAAGCCCCTACGCTGTGAACGGTGCACTTAATTACGGCAGATGGATTCTGACAGCCCTTTTAAGGCATAAGGATGCAGAAGTCTTGCGTGAGCTCGCAGGTGTTGATAACGGTGTTGTTCTTCCTTGCGAGTCGGGTCTTAAGGTGGTTTTCACCGAGGCTGAAAATGAGGATTTCACCGAAGAGGAAAGTACATTCTCAAACCTTGTTGATGAAGAGTTCCTTTCACTTATAAAAGAGCGTGCAGACTTCAGGTATAAATATGAGGCACTTTCGGGTGTTATTTCAAAAAGAGCTGCTTCCGAGGTTGATAAGGGCTATATTGACCGTGATTATTTTGCTTCCTCGGCACCGTCCTTCCTTTGTGAGGGCGGACTTACGGGTGCGGCAAGAGGCATAGCAACCCATACCTTCGTTCAGTTTGCCGATTTTGTTAAGGCAGGGGAAAACATTGAAGGAGAAATTGAACGGCTTTATGAAATGGGTATTCTCAGTGAAGCACAGGCAAAGGCAATAAACAGAAAAGCAGTTTCAAGGTTTTTACAAAGTGACCTTGCCAAAAGGATTCTCAGCAGCGAAAATGTTATGAGGGAAAAGAAGTTTACAATTGAAGTTCCCGTGAGTGATATTTATGAAGGTCTGGATGAGTTTTCCGATGAAAAAATGATGATTCAGGGCATTGCCGACTGTGCCTTTGTCGAGGACGGAGAAGTTGTTGTTGTGGATTACAAAACCGATTCCCTTGACAGTGAGGATAAATTCAGGGAAAAATATTCTTCTCAGGTGCTCTTA
>JAXJQQ010000170.1:0-9346 GCA_036311065.1 Acutalibacteraceae bacterium
CTATAGCCCTTATCATCCTTTAAAAGTATATTATATTTAGGTGAATTCTGCTTGATAAGACTACATTCGAGCACAAGTGCCTCAAACTCACTGTCAGTGAGAATATAGTCAAAATCATCAACGTTTTCAACCATTTTACGCACCTTAGTGTTGTGCCCGTTCTGAGAACCGAAATATTGGCTGACACGGTTTTTAAGCTTTTTTGCTTTGCCGATATAAATAATATTACCGTCTTTATTTTTCATAATATAAACACCGGGCGTCAGGGGCAGATTCATGGCTTTCTGCCTGAGAAAACCGAGTTTCTTGTTTTCAGCCAATATTTTCACCTCATTTCACTGCGGAATTTATTTTGTTTTGATTTTTATAACATCACTGAAGGAACCGTAATATGTCTTTTTGTCCTTGACCTTAATTGCTCTTACCTTGTACTTATAAGTAGTTTTTCTTTTAAGTGATGTATTGGTAAAGGCAGTATATTTGGATTTGACCGTTGCAATTTTCTTATATTCACCCGATTGCAGGCGGTAAATCTGATAGTGCGTTGCGGAGCTTACCTTGTTCCAGGAAATTTTCACCTTACCCGTACCCGCATTCATAAGCTTTGCAGTAACCTTTTTAGGTCCCGTTGTTGCCGTAACCGTAGATGAAGCACTGCCGTAAAGGTTGCCCCATTTGGTTTCAGTAACGGCACGTACCCGGTATTTAACCGATGAATTCACTTTTTGTGAAAGCTTAATTGACGTTTTTGATGTTGTTTTGTATTTAACATATTCTTTGGATTTTGAATCGTACTTATAAACAACATAACCGGTCGCTCCGGCAACCTTACTCCATTTAAGAGTAACTGTTCCCGATGAAGATGCAGACTGCTTCAATCCCTTAACACCGGAAGGATCGGAATAAAGCTTAACCTTTACCTCTTCACCCGTAATTATATCAGCACTGCGTTTTACGTAAGCACAAACCTTATAGTAATAATATTTACCGGCTTTGACGGTTTTATCGGTATAGCTGTTGGATTGAACCGTTGAAAGAACTATGTATTCCTTTTTTGAAGAATCATATCTTTTAACATAATAGCCGTCTGCACCGTCCAGCTTATCCCAATTGAGTCTGATTGAGCCTGTTGTGGTTTTTGAAGTGCTCTGTCCCGGATTTTTCACCTTATCAGGCGTAACAGTCACAAGGCACTGAGAGGTAATTTCACCGTCAGGTGTTTCACAGGAGATAACAGTTATTCCACAATCAGCCGCAGTTACAACTCCGTCTTCCGTTACCGTTGCAACAGACTCATCACCGCTTTTAAACACAAGAGTTTTATCAGTTGCATCATCCGGAAGAGCCTTAGCCGTAAGATTAAAGCTTTTACCCTTAAGCAGAGCTTTTTCCTTGTGGGAAAGCTCTATTTTCATAACTGAGCCTTCAGGTCTTTGCTTAACGGTAAATTCAACTGCCTCTGATTCGTTTTCCCAGGATTCGCAAAAGCCGTTAAGTGCCGTTACCGAAGCCGAAAACACACCGTCATCAGCCAATGTAAAGGTATACTTTGTATTTTCAGTTTCATATTTTTCAACGGTTTTTCCGTTTTCATCAAATATTTCAAGCTTATATTTTTCAGCTCCGCTGACCGCCTTCCACTGAAGGGTTATTTCATGACTCAGATATTTTTGCTGAACATCAATAAACTCCGGCTTATCATAATTGTTCCTGACATATTCTGAATAATTAAGAGCTGCCCATCCTTCAACTCCGTTATAATCCACCTTACCCCAGAGATAATCTGCAGAGCTCTTCTTAGAATATACCTTGTATTTTGCTCCTGCGGGTATTTTTCCTTTAATGCTTGCAGATACAGAAGCGGTTTTTCTTATATTAAGATTACCTTCACCGTTCATTTGCCAGAGCTCGTAGTCCTCTTGTTGTTCATCGGGCTCTTCTTCAGGCTTTATGTTCTTATAAAAATCAAGGTCGGTATTTTTTCTGTTATTACCTTTAAGGTGAAGCACATAAGTGAAGCCCTTTGATTTAATATAAGAAATATCCGTAACACCCCATCTTATACCGCATTTATAATCCCAATTACAGTCTGTATAAGAAATTTCATTTCCGTCAATGCCTGTTACACAGATAGAGTGTCCGTCATTATTAAAGCGGATAACATCACCCACACGAAGGCTTGAAGACTTAAGAGTTGTACTTTTTTCAAATGTTCTTGCAGAAGCACCTGTAATTTCATATGCAATTTTATAAGCATAACCCATGCACTGAATGGCTTTGTCATAGCTGTTGCATGAGCATTCGTTCTCCTTCCAGGAACAACCCTTGTGACTTTTACAAGGAGTATCCGTAACCTTGTCGGGAGCATTTTTATCTGAACCCATATGATTCCAATATTTACCCTGAGGGAACTTTTTTACAAGTGATATAAGTGTATTTATTGTACTGTCCGCCGCGGATACGGTGAATGCGGGGGCAATGGTATTAAAAGCAATTACCACGGACAAAATAAACAAAGTAAATCTTTTTAGCATATTGAACTCCTTTTTTTGTTCGTCTTGCATTTTAGCTGTCCCTTTTATTATAGCACAACTTCATAATAATTGCAAATCAGAAAAGCCTTACAAAAAGCGAAGAAAGAACGAGCACAAGAAAATCAGCACAAAGCCCAACAATAAGGGTATGCCTTGTATTTTTGATTGCCACGGCGGAAAAATACACGGTTACGGCATAGAAGGTTGTTTCCGTTGCCCCTGCAATTACTGATGCCACCTGACCTATGAAGGAATCAGGTCCGTAATCTGAGAGAATATTCTGAAAAAGAGTGATTGATCCTCCGCCTGATACGCTCGACATCAATGACAAAGGTATTACCTGTTCGGGCACACCGATAAATTCAGCCAAAGGCCGCAAAAGCTGACTTAAAAGCTCAAGAGCACCGCTTGAAGTAAGCATTTTAACCCCAACGGTAAGACAGACGATAGTTGGCAGAATTTCATAAAGAGTATGTAAGCCCTTCAAAGTGCCCGACTTAAAAAGGTCAAAAACCTTCTGCTTTTTAAAAAAGCCGAAGGCAAAAATCGAGCACACTGTGAAAGGCAGAATCCAATCAGTTATTTTTGTCAGCATTTTTCTTTCCTCCGCCTTGTTATTATACAACCGATTTTAGCAGCAGTAATTGCAAAGGCCATTGCACATAAGGTAGCTGCAACAGTGGGCAGGATAATTGACATAGGCTCAGCTGACCCTGCCCTGCTTCTTAAAAGGGCAACATTTGTCGGAATTATACGCATTGCGGCAGTGTTCATTACAACAAATACAACCATTTCATCGCTTGCTTTTGATGTATCGGGATTAAGGCTCTGCAAACGCTTCATTGCTTCAATACCTAAGGGTGTTGCCGCATTACCGATTCCTAAAATATTTGCTGCAACATTCATTGAAATTGCTTCAAGAGCATATTTTTCTTTTTTTAATGAAGGAAAAATCAGCTTCATAACAGGTGCTGTCAGCCTTGAAAACAAGGCGGTCACACCTGATTTTTCGGCTATTTCCATAACTCCGCCCCAAAGACACAGCATTGAAAGCAGATTCAGCAGAAGCTCAGTAGCACTTACAGCACCTTCTATTACCGCAGAGGAAAGCTCAGCCATTCTGCCCGTTATAGCGGCACAGATAAAAGAAATAACAAACATAAGCGGCAGGATATAATTCATCATTTTACCGTCTCCCTTTTTAGGCTATTTATAATTTATATTAGTGTTCAAGTGATAATATGAAATGATAAAAAAAGACTCCGCAAGGAAATTAATCCTTACGGAGTGATGTTTTTATGCTTTGATTTTTACAGTTTACAGCTTCATTGCAACATCCCAGGCCTGCCAGATAACTGTTCTGAGGTTACCGACCTTGCTTGCGTCACCAATGATGTGAACGTGCTTTGCCTTAGGTGTGATAGGAGCTGACTTGTAGCCGACTGAAAGAATAACATTGTCGCAGGGAATGTCAATTGTTTTGCCGTCCTTGGTTGCAATTGTTACACCATCCTCACGGATTTCCGTTGTTCTTGATTCAAGGTAAACGGGAACATTGTTTGCCTTGAAGCAGTCACGAAGGAAGGATGTGTTTGCAAGTGCAACACCGGGAGTTGTGATAAGGTCATCCTGCATCTCAATGATTGTGGGCTTCTTGCCCTGAAGGAAGAGATCGTAAGCGATTTCACAGCCTGTAAGACCGCCGCCGACAACAACAACGCTGTCGCCTACTGTCTTATTACCGAGAAGATAATCAACTGCTTCAATGCCGTATTCCTTTGCACCCTTTACGGGGATGCTGTTTGCTACGGAGCCTGTGGCAATGATGTATTCATCAGCCTGAAGTAAAGCGATGCTCTTGATTTCGCTGTTCATATGAACAGTGATTGAGGGATACTTGAGAATTTCACGGTTATACCATGCGATAAGGTCACGGTCCTTTTCCTTGAAGGAGGGAGCTGCTGCTGCAATGAATACACCGCCGAGCTTATCGCTCTTTTCGTAAAGGTCTACCTTATGGCCTCTCTTAGCACAAACGATTGCAGCTTCCATACCGCCGATACCGCCGCCGACAATTGCAATTTTCTTCTGCTTCTTAGCGGGCTTGATATTATACTTTTTGGACTGCATTGTTTCAGGATTAAGAGCACAACGTGCAAGGCCCATTGTATCAAGAAGATCCTGAGTATTAGCGTGACCCTTTGAGGAGGAGAAGTTGAAGCAACCGCTGTGGCAGCAGATACAGGGCTTGATATCCTCAAGTCTGTCTTCAATAATCTTTGTAATCCATTCGGGGTCTGTAAGGAACTGACGTGCAACACCAACACCGTCAATTTTGCCTTCAGCAACAGCCTTGGCACCTACATCGGGTTCCATACGGCCTGCACATACAACGGGAATATCAACAAAGTTCTTGATGTGAGCAACATCGTCAAGGTTACAGTTCTGAGGCATATACATGGGGGGATGTGCCCAGTACCATGAGTCATATGTACCGTTATCGGCATTGAGCATATCATAGCCTGCATCCTGAAGATACTTTGCAGCTCTTTCGGATTCAGCCATATTTCTGCCGACCTCTGTATATTCTTCACCGGGCATTGCACCTTCGCAGAAGCCCTTCATCTTTGATTCAACGGAATAACGGAGTGAAACGGGATAATCGTCACCGCAGGATTCCTTGATAGCCTTTACAACCTCAGCTGCAAAACGGTATCTGTTTTCAAATGAGCCACCGTATTCGTCAGTACGCTTATTGAAAAATTCAATTGCAAACTGGTCAAGAAGGTAGCCTTCGTGAACAGCGTGAACTTCAACACCGTCAACACCTGCATCGCGGCAAAGCTTTGCAGTTTTTGCGAAAGCCTCAATGATTTCCTCAATCTGATGCTTTGTCATTTCGGGACAGATGATATCGTGAGCCCAACGTGAAGGCTGAGGGCTGGGAGAAGCAAGCTCGTGTGAGGTATCAAGAATGGGCTTTACGAGTGCACGGGTAAACTTATTTCTGTGAAGAGGAGCTACAAGCTCAGTGATTGCCCATGAACGGCCCATACCTGCTGTGAGCTGAATGAAAAGCTTTGCACCGGTCTTATGGATTTCATCCATAAACACCTTAAGGTCTTCAAACATCTTGGGGTTCTGCCAGAGCCATTTGCCCCAGAAGGTATCACGCAAGGGAGCGATACCGGGGATGATAAGACCTACATTATTGTTTGCTCTTTCAATAAAGAGCTTTGCTGCTTCCTTGTCAAAATGGCAGCCGGTGAGCTCAAACCAACCGAAAAGTGATGTACCGCCCATGGGACACATAACAATTCTGTTTTTGATTTCAACGTTGCCTATTTTCCAAGGGGTAAATAATGCTTCGTATTTCTGATCCATAATAATACACTCTTTCGTATTTATTTTTAACATTCTAATAATAGCAGTTTTACGGGGTTGTGTCAATGGGTAAATTGAGTTTATAAGTATAATAAAACTATATGTTACTGTTTATTTTGTTACCCCTCAGTCACTTCGTGACAGCTCCCCTTTCAGTGGAGCCTGTTATTAATATTAAATCAAAAATGCATTCAATCTGTCAGCTTGTTTTTTAATAAGCTTTTGTATTACAGGATAACCCGAATTATAATAATGCTCAATCTCAGTGAACAGCTCATAAAAAGCCATTTTCTGAAAACAGTTTTCAGAAAGCTTTTTCTTTTTAGCGTATGTTTCAAATAATTTAAGATGTTTGCCGTTTGCATTATTAAGCTGATACAGGTCATATTCGCTGTCAGCCCACATACAACCACACGGGTCGATTACAGCCGTGACATTACAGTTCTTCTTATCAATCATTATGTTCCACATATTATAGTCACCGTGGATAAGCGATGACTCCGTAATCGGCAGATAAAAAATCATATCAAAATTCTCTACTGCTTTGTTAACAACGGATAAAACATAATCTGTGATCTGTCCGTCCTCCTTTAGCTTCTTCGCCATATCGGAAATTGCAACAGCTTTTTTCTTATAGTATTCATTGAAGGTTTTATAGTATTTATCGCTATTTATTTCACCGAAGCCGTCCGGGTTATGTACATTATGAAAAGCAATAAGGTTATCAACAACCTGCTCAGCAAGCTTTACCCTTTTAGAGGGATTCAGATAAAATGCATTACCACCGTTTTCACCTTCAAGGCAATTCATAGAAAGGATATCCTTTGAATATTCATCATCAGCAATATGAGTCCAAAGAACTTCGGGCATAGGGTACAAAGCATGTTCAGAAAGTATTTTTATCTGAGCTACCTCCTTTGATATTATACCGCCTGATTTATATACCTTGATAATTTGTGTGGCTTTACCGTTACGGTCAAAACAGTAAACATCAGCATAAAAGCCTCCGCCGATACGCTTGAAGTTGCCGTCTGCTCCGCCCGTTTTTTTAACAACAAAGCTTTGTAATTCTTTCATAAAACCATCCTTTGCACCTTAAAAAGATAAATGTTCTGCGAAACAATAGTATCATCCTGCAATTCTTTTGTCAATAAAAAACAGCAGGAAGGGTTATAACCATTCCTGCTGTTAAGGGTTTATTTAAACCTGTCAAAAAAGCTCTTTTTTTCCTCGCCGACAGTTGTACCGTCGTCAACATTGTTTTTGGGCTTGTTTGTGAGAGTATTGTCAAAGCTCTTGAGAAGGTCCTTTTGCTTCTGATTGAGGTTGCGGGGCACCTCAACGATAATTTTTACAAACTGGTCGCCCCTGCCCTTGCCGGAAAGAGACTGAATTCCTCTTGATCTGAAACGGAATATTTCACCGGGCTGAGTTCCTGCGGGAAGGCTGTATTTCACCTTACCGTCAAGAGTGGGAATATAAAGGGTATCACCCAAAGCTGCCTGAGCGTAGGTTACGGTAACCTCGCACCATACATCAAAGCCATCCCTTTCAAAGAAGGGGTGAGGTCTTACATTAACATTGACTCTCAGGTCGCCGGCAGGACCGCCGTTAACACCGGGATTACCGCCTCCGCGGACATTAAGTGCCTGTCTGTCATCAATACCTGCAGGAATATCAACCTCAACGGTCTGATTTTTGCTCTGAAGGCCTGAGCCGCGGCACTTTGAACAGGGATTTTTAACAATCTTGCCTTTACCGCCACAAGCAGAGCACTGCCTTGTTGAGCTCATAACACCGAAGGGTGTTCTTTGCTGAACATTGACCTGACCTCTGCCTCCGCATTCCTTACAGGTTTCGGGACTTGTACCCTTTGCGGCACCGGTACCCGAGCACTCGGAGCACTTTTCAACCTTTGTTATGTTAACCTTTTTCTTGCAGCCCTTTGCAGCCTCTTCAAAGGAAATGGTAACATTGGTCTGAATTGTTGAGCCCTTTCTCGGAGCGTTGGGATTCTGCTGCCTTCCGCCGCCGAAGCCACCTCCGCCGAAGCCGAACATACCGCCCAAAATATCACCGAGGTCAAATGCATCACCAAAGCCGCCAAAGCCACCACCGAAGCCTCCGCCAAAGCCGCCTGCACCGAAGTTAGGGTCAACACCTGCGTGGCCATACTGGTCATAACGAGCCTTTTTGTCACTGTCGGAAAGGACCTCGTAAGCCTCATTGGCTTCCTTAAACTTTGCTTCAGCAGCTGCATCACCGGGGTTAAGGTCGGGATGATACTGTTTTGCAAGCTTACGGTAAGCCTTTTTTATTTCATCATCGGATGCACCCTTGCTGACACCGAGGACTTCATAATAATCACGTTTATTTTCTGCCATATTTATACCTCATCAAGGACACGACCCGAAAGCCGTGTCCTTTGAAATTAAATTTTAGTTTGCATCAGTGAAATTAGCATCTGTATATCCTGCATCGGTGTAACCGTCATTTGCTCCGCCCTGCTGGAAATCGTTGGGATTAAAGCCACCCTGTGCACCTGCAAAATCATTGGGATTGAAGCCCTGAGCACCGCCCTGGGGATTTGCCTGCTGATACATCTTTTCGGAAAGCTTGTAGAATGCCTGAGTAAGAGCTTCCTTCTCTGACTTGATAAGGTTGATATCCTGACCGTTGAGAGCATTCTTAAGTGAATCAATTTTTGCCTGAATTTCTGCCTTATCCTCTGCTGAAAGAGCCTGAGCAGCTTCTTCGGAGAGAATCTTTTCGCACTGATATACCATCTGGTCTGCTTCGTTTCTGGTGTCAACCTCTTCACGGCGAGCCTTGTCTTCCTGAGCAAACTTTTCTGCTTCCTGAACAGCCTTTTCAATGTCCTCCTTGGACATATTTGTTGAAGCTGTGATGGAGATTGACTGTTCCTTACCTGTGCCAAGGTCCTTTGCTGATACATGAACAATACCGTTAGCGTCAATATCAAAGGTTACTTCGATCTGAGGAACACCTCTTCTTGCCGGCATAATACCGTCAAGACTGAACACACCGAGAGTCTTGTTATCTCTTGCAAATTCTCTTTCACCCTGAAGAACATGGATTTCAACGGAGGGCTGATTGTCAGCTGCAGTTGAGAAAATCTGGCTCTTCTTTGTGGGGATTGTTGTATTTCTTTCAATAACCTTGGTGTTTACACCGCCCATTGTCTCAATACCGAGTGAAAGGGGTGTAACGTCAAGAAGGAGAAGACCCTTAACGTCACCGCCGAGAACACCGCCCTGAAGAGCAGCACCGATTGCAACACATTCGTCGGGGTTAATGCCCTTGAAGGGCTCCTTGCCGATGAACTTCTTGATAGCTTCGCGTACTGCGGGAATTCTTGAGGAACCGCCGACCATAAGTACCTTATCGATTTCTGAAGCGTTAAGACC
>JAXJQQ010000171.1:0-40688 GCA_036311065.1 Acutalibacteraceae bacterium
AATTAATTGATTGTACAAGACATCCGATGATGAAATTTACCTTTGAATGTGAAACTCCGCTTGAAATTAACACTCTTCTTAGAAAACAGAGGGAAGAAAAAGAAAGAGTTATTATTTAAAATTTTTACCCGACTTTACAGTTTTTAAGGTCGGGTAATTTTATTTGGGAAAATAAAAACAGAAAATTTAAAATTAATTCAAAAAAAATATGCCAAAACAGTTGGCATATTATTATTTTTGTTATATAATGTATCAGTATAATTATGTACAGATATATTCAGGAGGTGCTTTATGGCAGCAAAATATTCTGTATCACTTGCAAAAATACTTAAGGATAATCAGTTTGAAACCCTGTATTTACCGAAGGATCCTACAGAGATTTTTATTACATCTCCGGACGTTCACAGGCCGGGTCTTACAATTGCAGGATACGATAATTTTTTTGACAGTGCAAGAATCAATTTCCTCGGCAAGGCTGAGGTTGAATTTGTAAACAGCTTTTCTGATGCGGAGGGCTACAATAAGGTTGAAAAATATCTTTCCAAAAAACCTGCCTGCATTATTATTGCAAGGGGACTTGAGTGCCCTAAGTTTATTACTGAGCTTGCCCCTGAATACGGAGTGCCGGTACTCAGAACAGTGGATTCTACATCCCGTTCAATGGCTGCAATTATTGCTTACCTTAATGTTGAGCTTGCAGAAAGAATTACCCGTCACGGTGTGTTTGTTGAAGTTTACGGTGAGGGTGTTCTGATTCTCGGTGACAGCGGGGTAGGTAAAAGTGAAGCTGCTGTTGAGCTTATTAAAAGAGGTCACCGCCTTATAGCGGATGATGCTGTTGAAATTAAAAAGACAAGCTCAAGAACAATTGTAGGCTCAGCACCTGATAATATAAGACACTTCATTGAGCTTCGCGGTATCGGTATTATCAATGCCCGCCGTATTTTCGGTATGGGTGCCGTTAAACTCAATGAAAAGATTGATATGGTAATTCAGCTTGAGCCCTGGGACAGTGACAAGGTATACGACAGAATGGGTATAGAGAATGAATATACGGAGATACTCGGAATCAAGGTCCCTTACACTGTAGTGCCTGTAAAGCCGGGCAGAAACCTTGCTGTTATTATTGAAATTGCAGCTATGAACAACCGTCAGAAAAAGATGGGATATAACGCTGCAAGGGAGCTTATGCACAATTTAGGAATGGATGACGATATTATTCCGCAGGAAGATGAAATCAAGCTGTGGGGAAATTTTTAAGAGGTGAACAAAATGTATAAAGTTGGAGTAGATTTAGGCGGAACTAACATTGCAGTTGGTGTTATTAATGATAAATATGAAATTATCGGCAGAGGTAAGGCAAAAACAGCAATGCCCCGTCCTGCCAAGGAAATTTTTGACGATATAGTAAAATGCGTAAAAATGGCAGTAGCCGATGCAGGAATTGATCTTTCCGAGGTTGAGTGCATCGGTATCGGAACTCCCGGTTCTGTTGATAAGCAGAATGGAGTTATTATGTATGCCAACAACCTTGATTTTTACAATGTACCTGCTGTTGAAATGATTAACGAACAGCTTCCGGGTATTAAGGTATACCTTGAAAACGATGCTAACTGTGCTGCTCTTGGTGAAGCACTTGCAGGTTCAGGTAAGGGCAAGAACAGCTTTGTTGCCGTAACCCTCGGAACAGGTGTAGGCGGCGGTGTTGTGCTTGACGGTAAGCTTCTTACAGGCTGTAACGATGCAGGCGGAGAAATCGGCCATATCGCAATTAAATTTGACGGTGAGCAGTGCAACTGCGGCAGAGTAGGCTGTTGGGAGCGTTATGCTTCAGCAACTGCACTGGTAAACCAGACTAAAGCGGCTATGCTTGAGCATAAAGACAGTGTTATGTGGGAGCTTTGCGACGGTAAAATTGAAAATGCAGGCGGCAGAACCGCTTTTGACGGTATGAGAGCAGGGGATAAGTACGCCAAGGAAGTATGCGATAACTATATTTATTATGTAGCAGTCGGTGCAGCAAATGTTGTTAATATTTTTCAGCCTGATATGCTTTGCTTCGGCGGCGGCATCTGTAATGAAGGCGACACTCTTCTTAAGCCTCTTGAAAAGCATGTTGCACAGATGCGTTACAGCAAAAATCATGAAATCCAGACTCAGATATGTGTTGCAACTCTCGGTAACGATGCCGGTATTATCGGTGCAGCACTTGTGCAGTACTGATTAAATTCCGATATAAATTTGGAGGAAATCTCTTGAAAGATTTTATAAATCTGCTTAAAAATGCAGAAATAAACTATATTGAAAATGAGCCGATGAAAAATCATACCTCCTTTAAAACAGGTGGTTATGCTGAGATTTTTCTCGCTCCGAAGGATGAGGATGAGCTTATTAAAATCTTAGGATTTTGCAAAAGCTGTTCGCTTAAACCCTTTGTTTTCGGTAACGGCAGCAATCTTCTTATAAGTGATAAGGGCATTAAAAACAGACCTGTTATTCATATCGGAAAAGCCTTCAGCTTTATAAAAGATATTGATGAAACAACCCTTGAAGCAGGTGCAGGCGGAAGTCTTACCGCACTTTGCAATTATGCTCTTTCAAAGGAGCTTACAGGCCTTGAATTTGCTTTTGGTATACCCGGCTCCTGCGGCGGAGCAGCATATATGAATGCGGGTGCCTACGGCGGAGAAATGAAGGATATTATGATTAAATGTAATCATATTACTTCTGACGGAGAAAAAGGCTGCTTTGAAGGCAGTGCTCTTGATTTATCCTACCGCCACAGCGTGTATACAGATTCCGATTATATTATCACTTCAATCGTTGTTAAACTGACTAAGGGTGATAAAAACGGAATTGAAAGTAAAATGCGTGAGCTCATGGGCAGAAGAATTGATAAGCAGCCGCTTGAATATCCCAGTGCCGGAAGTGTTTTCAAGCGTCCTGAGGGTTATTTTGCAGGAGCACTTATTGAGCAGAGCGGTCTTAAGGGTAAAAGAATCGGCGGTGCAATGGTAAGTGAAAAGCATGCAGGCTTTATTATAAATTATGATAATGCAACAACAACGGATATTCTTGAGCTTGTTAAATACTGTCAGGCTACTGTTAAGGATAAATTCGGTGTTGAGCTTGAAACTGAAATAAAAGCAATTGAATAATATAATTCACAGCAGGAGGTTAAAATGTCTTTTTCGTCAAATATTAAAGATGAGCTTATAAAAATTGAAGATATGCCCGAATGCTGTGTTCACGCTATGGCATATGGAATGCTGCTTTTCGGCAGAAGCTTTAATTCGGGCGGCATTTCTGTTATGACCGACCACCACGGCGTTGCAGATAAGTATATTGCCGTAACGCAAAAAGCTTGTAGCGTTACAGCGGAAAAATCCGTTTCCGATGCAGGCAAAATAACAGTTGATGTACCCGATAAAGCAGACAGAGATAAGATTTTATCCTCTTTTTCTTCAAGCGGCAACGAAAGGGTTATGCGTATAGACAGAGGTAACCTTCTTAATGACGGATATGACGGTGAAGATAACTTCAACTGTTGTGATGCAGCATTTTTAAGGGGTGCATTCCTTTCCTGCGGTACTGCATCTGACCCTAATAAAAGCTATCATATTGAGTTTGTTGTGCCTTTTAAAACTCTCAGTATGGACCTTATGAAAATGCTCACCGACTTCGGACTTAAGGCGAAGCATATGGTCAGAAGATATGTAAATGTAATTTACATCAAGGACAGTGAAAGTATAGAAGATCTGCTTACTATAATGGGTGCTTCAAACTGTGCAATGGAGATTATGAATATCAAGATTTATAAGGATATCCGCAATCTTACAAACAGAAGAAATAATTTTGAAAACGCTAATCTTCTCAGAACGGCTGATGCGGCCTTTGATCAGGCAAATGCAATCGGCTTTCTGAAGGAAAAAGGAGTTTTCCCGACTCTCAGCGATGACCTCAGGCAGATAGCTGAGCTCAGACTGCAAAACGAGGATGCAAGCCTTCGTGAAATCGGAGAGATGTGCAATCCGCCTATGAGTCGTTCGGCTGTAAATCACAGACTTAAAAAGCTTATTGATATTTCAGATAAACTGAAAGAAGAAGGAAACAAAACCGATGAATAAATTTTCCGTTCCTCAGTCGGAACTTGATAAACAAAAAGAATATACCGAAATGGTGAAAACCGTGCTTTCATCAAGGTTTTCCGAGCCTCCTAAAGCCTTCGTTCATACCTATGGCTGTCAGGGTAATGTCTCTGACGGAGAAAGACTCAAGGGTATGCTTTATGAAATGGGTTACAGCTTCACTGAATCACCCGAAAATGCTGATCTGGTTTTATATAATACCTGTGCCATAAGAGAACATGCTGAAGACAGAGTTTTCGGTAATGTAGGTGCACTCAAGCAACTGAAAAAGAGTAACCCTGATTTAATTATTGCTCTGTGCGGATGTATGACACAGCAGAAAACTGTTGCAGAAAAATTAAAGAACAGCTATCCGTTTGTTGATCTTGTTTTCGGCACTCACGTATCACATAAATTACCTGAATTTATTTATAAATGCCTTTGTACAGGTAAAAGAGTAATTGATATTACCGATTCCGACGGCAATATTGTTGAAGGCTTACCCATAAAGCGTGACGGCACCTTCAGAGCGTGGATTCCCGTTATGTACGGCTGCAATAATTTCTGCTCCTATTGTATTGTACCTTATGTAAGAGGCAGAGAAAGAAGCCGTGACTTTGATGCGGTCCTCAGTGAAGTCAGAGATGTTGTTGCTCAGGGATATAAAGAAATCACACTTTTAGGTCAGAATGTAAACTCATATAATAAAGACCTTAGCGAAGATAAAAGATTCCCTGCTTTACTCAGGGCGATTAATGATATTGAAGGGGATTTCATCATCCGATTTATGACGTCACATCCGAGGGATTGCACTTATGAGCTTCTGGATGCAATGGCTGAATGTGATAAGGTTGCAAAGCATCTGCACCTTCCGTTCCAGTCAGGTAATGACAGAGTTCTTAAAGAAATGAACAGACATTATGACAGAAAAAGATATCTTGAGCTTATAGATTACGCTTACAGCAGAATGCCTGAATTATCTGTTACAAGCGATGTTATTGTCGGCTTCCCCGGTGAAACCTATGATGAGTTCAAGGACACTCTTTCACTTATAGAAAAGGTAAAATATACCTCACTTTTCACCTTTATTTTTTCTCCCAGACCGGGCACAAAGGCTTACAGTATGCCTGACCCTGTTGACAGAAAGGAAAAAGGTGTATGGTTTAAGGAGCTTACTGATCTTCAGGAGAAAATTGCAGGTGAACGCACTGCTTCAATGAAGGACAGAGCTTACCGTGTGCTTGTTGAAGGTGAAGCAAAAGGTGAAGGTATGCTTTCGGGCAGAACTGAAGGGAATGTCATTATAGAATTCCCCGGTGAAAATGAGCTTATCGGCTCATTTGTAAATGTAAAAGTGACCAATCCGAGAACATGGATTGTTTACGGTGAAAAAGTATAATAATTCTTTTATTATAAAAATTTATTTTAAGGAGTACATTTAAAATGGACATTATCAAACTTACACGTGAACTCGGTGCAGCAATCCAGCAGGACGAACGCTACCTTGCATTCACAAAAGCAAGACTTGAAAACGAAGCTGATGCTGAGCTCAATGAGCTTATGGGTCAGATTCAGATGATTCAGATGAATTATCAGATGGAAGCTTCAAAGGAAGAGCCCGACTCAGCAAAGATGAAGGAATACGAAGAGTCCTTTAACGAAGCTTACACCAAGTTTATGGACAGCGAAAAAATGCAGACATACGAAAAGACAAGAGCTGAAGTTGATGCTATGATGAACTACATTATGCAGATTCTCGGTCTTTGTGTTAACGGTGCAGACCCCATGACATGCGAACCTGAACAGGAACACAGCCACGATTGCGGCGGCTCATGCTCATCCTGTAGCGGTTGTCACTAATCATTAACTTTTAAATCAGAAGTAAAAATCTCAGGAGGAAAAACAGTTATGTCTGAAATGACACCTATGATGGCTCAATATTTTGAAATCAAAAAGGAATATCCGGACACTATTCTGTTTTTCCGCCTTGGTGATTTTTATGAAATGTTTTTTGAGGATGCTAAAACCGCATCTGCCGTGCTTGAGCTCACTTTAACAGGCAGAGCATGCGGTAACGGTGAAAGAGCACCGATGTGCGGTGTGCCCTTTCATTCCTCTGAAAACTACATAGCAAAGCTTGTAGCTAACGGTTATAAGGTTGCAATCTGTGAACAGGTTGAAGACCCTGCAACGGCTAAAGGTCTTGTTAAAAGAGATGTTGTCCGTATTATTACAAAGGGCAGCATTATTGAAAACAATATGCTTGATGAAGCAAAAAATAACTACCTTACATCAATTTATCTTGATGATAAGGGTGCGGGTGTCTGCTTTGTTGACATTTCAACGGGTACATTAAACCTTACATTTATTGAAAACAGTAAAAATCTGACTTCATCTGTAATCAATGAGCTTGGCGTTTTTTCACCCAGTGAAATTGTTCTTAATTCACAATGTGCTCAGGATAAGCAGATTTCAGATTTTATCAGCCGTAAAATTGAAGCCTCCTGTGAGCTTCCCGATGACAGTTATTTTGATTTTGCAGACTGCCTTAAGGTAACTGAAAGTCATTTTTCAGCAGAAAAAATCAGTGAGCTTAATCTCAGAAGCATGCCCGGTGCGGTAATTGC
The DNA here is from genome assembly GCA_036311065.1 of Acutalibacteraceae bacterium. Taxonomy (GTDB): domain Bacteria; phylum Bacillota; class Clostridia; order Oscillospirales; family Acutalibacteraceae; genus UBA6857. The sequence continues at coordinate 6,755 of JAXJQQ010000171.1, forward strand.
TGTGGGTGTTGCACTGAAATATCTTATGAACGTTCAGAAGAACGATTTACAGAACATCAGGGATATTAATTTATATTCCGAAACTCAGCATATGAAAATCAGCTATTCCACAAAGCGTGACCTTGAAATTGTGGAAACAATGAGAAGCCGTGAAAAAAGAGGCTCCCTTTTATGGGTTCTTGATAAAACAAAAACCTCAATGGGCAGAAGGCTTCTTCGTTCCTGGCTTGAAAAGCCTCTTGTGAATTTTGCTCAGATTACAAGAAGACATAATGCAGTAGGTGAGCTTTGCGATGACAGTATCAGACTTTCAGAGCTTACCGGTGCTATGAGCAGTATTTTCGATATTGAGAGACTTCTTACAAGAGTAGTTTTTGAAACTGCTAATGCAAAGGATCTCAATGCGCTTAAACAGACAATTGAACGCCTTCCTGAAATCAAGGCTCTGCTTTCGCAAAGCACAAGTGCATACCTTAAACAACAGTATCAGGCACTTGACCTTCTCAGCGATATTTATGAGCTTATTGATGCCGCTGTCAGCCCTGAGGCACCTTTCAGCATCCGTGAAGGCGAAATTATAAATGACGGATTCAACGAAGAGCTTGACTCACTGCGTGATATCCAGAATAACGGTAAAAAATATATTGCCGAAATTGAAGCAAGGGAAAAGGAACTGACAGGTATTCCCAAGCTTAAAATCAGTTATAACAGAGTTTTCGGTTATTATATTGAGGTTACTAACTCTTATAAGGAGCTTGTACCCGAAACTTATATAAGAAAGCAGACTCTCGCAAACTGCGAAAGATATATAACTCAGGAGCTTAAGGACCTTGAAAGCAAGGTTCTCGGAGCCCAGGAAAGAATCATAAAGCTTGAATATGAGATTTTCTGTCAGATCAGAAAGTCTGTTGCTAATGAGTTTAACCGTATTCAATCAACGGCAGGAGCAATTGCTGTTACAGATGTGCTTTGCTCACTTGCTACTGTTGCTGTAAGAAACAATTATGTGTGTCCCACAATGCTTGACGGTACGGCAATCAATATTGTTGACGGCAGACATCCTGTTGTTGAGGCAATGCTTGGTGATATGCCGTTTGTTCCAAATGATACCCACCTTGATTGCGGCGATAACAGATGTGCAATTATAACAGGACCGAATATGGCAGGTAAATCAACTTATATGCGTCAGGTAGCCCTTATCTGCCTTATGGCTCAGATTGGTTCATTTGTACCGGCAAAAAGCGCTGAGCTTTCAATTGTTGACAGTATATTCACCCGTGTCGGTGCCTCTGATGACCTTGCAACAGGTCAGTCTACCTTTATGGTTGAGATGAACGAGGTTTCAACAATTATCAAAAACGCAAATAAGCACAGTCTTATAATTCTTGATGAAGTCGGCAGAGGTACTTCTACCTTTGACGGTATGAGTATTGCAAGGGCAGTGCTTGAATATATAGTTGATAAAAAGAAAATCGGAGCAAAGACTCTTTTTTCAACACATTACCACGAACTTACCGAGCTTGAAGGTCAGGTTGACGGTGTTAAAAACTACAATATTTCCGTTAAAAAGAGGGGAGAAACTATCACCTTCTTAAGGCGTATTGTGCGCGGCTGTGCCGACGGAAGCTACGGTATTGAGGTGGCAAAGCTTGCAGGTATACCTAATCCTGTAGTCGCAAGAGCAAGAGCTATTCTCACGGAGCTTGAAAAAAATGCTCCCGATGCTAAAAATATAATGAACAGTATCCTTGTTCCCGATGAGGAAGAGGAGCTTCAGATTTCACTCAAGTCAACTGTTGATGATGAGCTTATTGATTCCATTAAAAATATTGATGTTAATACACTTACTCCTCTTGAAGCTCTTACAACCCTTCACGAGCTTGTAAAAAAAGCAAGAGGAACCGAAATATAGTACGAATATAATCCGAAAGAAAGGAAGTGACAGCTTTATGGCAAAAATCAATGTATTATCAAAGCATATAGCCGAATTGATTGCGGCCGGTGAAGTTGTCGAAAGACCTGCTTCTGTTGTAAAAGAGTTAATGGAAAACTCTATTGACGCAGGGGCCACATCCATAACACTTGAAATTAAAAACGGCGGTGTTACCTATATCCGCATAACAGATAACGGCTGCGGTATTTCCAGAGAAGATGTTCCGAAGGCATTTTTAAGTCATGCCACAAGTAAAATCTGTGATGAAAATGACCTAAATTGCATTTTTACTCTCGGCTTCAGAGGTGAGGCTCTTGCTTCAATTGCCGCAGTTTCAAGAACGGAAATGCTTACAAAAGCACAAGGCGAGGAAAGCGGTACAGCCTACGGCATTTCAGGCGGAATTCAGACTAAGTATGAGCCTGCCGGCTGTCCTGACGGCACAACAATCGTTGTAAGAGATTTATTTTATAATACTCCTGCAAGAATGAAGTTCCTTAAAAGGGATGTATCAGAAGCAAACGCTGTGGCAGATGTTGTTGATAAAATTGCATTATCTCACCCTGAAATCAGCATAAGATTTATCCGTGAAGGTAAGCAGGCACTTATAACACCGGGTGACAGTAAGCTCAAATCTGCCATATATTCTGTTTTCGGCAGAGTTTTTGCCGATTCGCTTATTGAAGTTAATTATGAGCTTGACGGTGTTAAGGTAGAAGGCTATACTTGTAAGCCCTTTGCAGCAAGACCTTCCCGTTCAATGCAGTTTTTCTATCTGAATAAAAGATTCATCAAATCCCGTTCCTGTATGGCTTCAATGGAGAATGCATATAAAAACTCGGTTATGGTTGGTAAATTCCCAAGCTGTGTGCTGAATATTACTATACCGCCGAATACGGTTGATGTTAATGTTCATCCCGCAAAAACTGAGGTGAGATTCAGCGATGAAAGAAGAGTTTCCTCTGCGGTATACTATGCTGTTAAAAGTGCAGTTGAAAGTATGGATACTGCACCTCAGGTTGACCTTTCAAGACTCAACAAGCTTACAGAAAAAGCGAAGCCTGAAACAGTACAGTTCAGAATGCTTGACACAGAGGAAATAAACAGTACAGCAGCACAGGTAAAAACTGAGCTTAAAGCAGATATTCCTAAAAAAGCTGAATCTGTAGCTCCTATAAAAAAGGCTGATGATTTCTGGCATAATATGACTTCCTCTGAGTTTCAGCAGTCCGTTGTATCTGCTCCTGCACCCAAGGCTGCAGTTGATAAGAACGATACCCCTGACTTGCTGTCATCTTTCAGAAAGCAACAGAAGGAAAATAAAATCAATTCACCGTCTCAGACGATGATAAACATACCCTCAGGAAAGCAGAGCATAAAGCCTGTGCACGATACTGCCTTTAAAGAGCCTGAAAAGCCTGTAAAAGAGCATATCGTTATTCCTGAGTCGGCTGTCGGGCAGGATATAAAAGAGCCTCAGACTGTCGAAATCAAAGCGGTAAAGCAAAGTGATTTGCCTCCTAAGCCTTTAAGACTTCTCGGAGAGGCTTTCAAAACATATATTATATGCGAATATGACGGTAAGGTTTGTATGATTGATAAGCATGCAGCCCATGAAAGAATAATTTATAATAAAATGAAAAAAGCAGCTGAGGAGAATGTTGCTTCCCAGGTGCTTCTTACGCCCGTAACCGTTACATTATCAAAAAACGAGTATGATATTGTTCTTACTAACAGACTTGTTTTTAAAAAAGCTGGATATCTTATTGAAGATTTCGGAGACGGTGTTGTTATAGTAAGAGAATGCCCGATGCTTATTTCGGGTGACGATATTGAGGATACTGTTATAGAAATTGCTTCTTATTTAACGGAAAACCGTCTTAATACTGAGCCTGAAAAGATAGACAGAATTTATCATACTGCTGCTTGCAAGGCTGCAATAAAGGCAGGATACAAAAATTCAACTGCCGAAATGAAGGTTCTTGCCGAGCAGGTGCTTTATAACGATGAAATCAGATACTGTCCTCACGGCAGACCTGTTCTCATTGAGCTTTCAAAATATGAGCTTGAAAAGCAGTTCGGCAGAATACAGTAAATTATTGGAGAATTCATATGAATAAACCTCTTGTTGTCGTTGTTGTGGGTCCTACCGCTTCAGGCAAAACCTCACTTTCAATTGATCTTGCAAAAAAGCTTAACGGTGAAATTGTATCTGCCGATTCAATGCAGATTTACCGTAATATGGATATTGCAACAGCGAAGCCGACAGAAGCTGAAATGCAGGGCATTCCTCATCATCTTATCGGTTTTCTTCCTATGGGTGAAAGCTTTTCGGTCGCCGACTATAAAAACTATGCCGTTGCTTCTATTAATGAAATTCTTAAAAAAGGTAAAACACCGATTGTTGTCGGCGGTACAGGCCTCTATATTGATACTCTTATCAATAATACAGAGTTTTTTGATTATGAAAAAAGTGATATCAGAGAAAAACTTGAAAAGAAGGCTGAAGAAGAAGGTATTGAACAGCTTTATTCCGAGCTTGAGAAGATTGATCCCGAAACAGCATCAAAGCTTCATATGAATGATACTAAAAGAATCATCAGAGCGCTTGAGGTTTATTATTCAACAGGGAAAACAATAACCGTTCAGCGGGAAATGTCCCATCTTAACGAAAGTGAATTTGATTGGTGCATTATCGGTCTGAATGCTGAAGACAGGCAGTTTTTGTATGACCGTATCAATAAAAGAGTTGATATTATGGTTGAAAGCGGCCTTTTGCAGGAGGCTGAAAGCTTTTTTGCATCTGAAAGCTCTAAAACAGCAAAGCAGGCAATAGGCTATAAGGAATTAAAGCCATATTTTGACGGCTTTGTTTCCCTTGAAGAGGCTTTGGAAAAATTAAAGATGGAAACCAGGCGATATTCTAAAAGACAGCTGACATGGTTTCGAAAAAATAAAAAAATTAATTGGCTTTATATTGATAAAGTACAGGATGAGCCGCTTGTTGATTTGGCTCTTAATATAATTAATGAACACAGGAGTTAAACAATGAAAGGAAATAAAGGGCAGAAATTTTCTGTTGCAGTTCTTATTATTGTTGTAGTTTCAATTATTCTGTATATCATACAGGGTATTTATTTCGATTCTGCAGGTAAAATTGAAACTGAATATGCCTTAAAGTCCTCAGAGAAGGAAATTCTGTCCGTTGACGGATTTGCTGTCAGGGATGAAGGCAGAATGGTTGACGGTAAAAACACTGCAATTTTATATAAAAATACAAATAAAGTTTATGTTCCTGTTGTGTCGGACAGTGAAAACGTTGCAAAGGATGATGTTATAGCTGTTGCATTCAAGGATGAGCTGCAGGCAAATGCATACCTTGAAGCAAGGCAGCTCAAGGAAAAGAAAATGGACCTTGAGCATATGCAGTCACAAAAGGACCTGAGCCGTATAAGTGTTATTTATCTCAACTCAAAGGTTTATTCAACCGCACATAATTATGTTGCAAAGCTTCTCAATAAAGATTTTGCAGGTCTTTCAACGGCAATGTACGACCTGAGTGATGTAATAACATCAAAACAGATTGCTACGGGTAAGGAGCTTGACTTTACCTCTTCAATCAAATCATATGAGGCTCAGATAACATCTCTTGAAAAAGGCTATTCAAATGCACATTATGTCAGGTCTCCCTTTGCGGGTTACTTTGTCAGCGATGTTGACGGATATGAAAACATTGCATCATATGATGATGTGGCTTCCAAGAAGTATGATAAATCAAATACCGAAAAGCTTCTTTCTTCTGAAGCTAATGTGTATGAAAATTCTTTCGGCAAAATCATCGGTCAGCATACATGGTACCTGATGTTTGATGTTTCAATTGATGATGCAACTATTATTAAAACCGGCAAAAAAGTAATGGTAGATTTTCCTGAAAGGAGTATTCAAGATATTCCTATGACGGTACATTATGTTTCACCTATGAAAGATAATATGATTACCGTTACGCTTAAATGTAAATATCTCAATGAGCAGCTTGCAGTGCTCAGAAAAGAAAAAATGTCAATTACAATTGAAGAATATGAAGGCTTCAGAATAAGCAGTAAGGCCCTTTTTCAGAATGAAGAAGGCATTGAAGGTGTGTATGTACTGTCCGGTAATGTTGCAAAATTTACTCCGCTTAATATTCTTTTGTACGGAGACGGATTTGTTATTGCTGAAAAGTATACTGCATATAAAACAGATAAAAAGGGTAACAGTGTTGTTGATGAAGAAAAAACTGCACTTTACCGTGAAATTAAAGCTTATGACAGAGTTATTGTGAAAGGAAACAATATTACAGATGGAAAAATTATCTATTGAACAGCGTTTCAGTGATATTGAATATAATATCAATAAAATCAAAGAACGGATTTCTGAAGCTTGTATAAGAAGCGGCAGAAAAGAGAATGAGGTCAGACTTATGGCTGTTACTAAAACAGTAGAGCCGATTTTTATTAACCATGCTATTGATTGCGGCATTGACCTTATCGGTGAAAACAAGGTTCAGGAGTTTCTTTCAAAAAAAGAACATCTCAGGCTTGAGGGATGTGAAGCACATCTTATCGGTCATCTTCAGACAAATAAAGTACGTCAGATAATATCTGAGGTGTCTATGATACAGTCTGTTGACAGTGTAAAATTAGCTAAAGAAATTTCAAAAAGAAGTGAGTCGGCAGGAATTGTAAGTAATTGCCTTGTTGAAGTTAATATAGGCGGTGAAGAAAGTAAAACCGGTATAGACGGTGCTTATCTTGAAGAGCTTATTTGTGAAATTTCTGAAATGAAGGCAATAAAAATCAAAGGACTTATGACAATTCCTCCGATTTGCGATGATGAAAGAGTACTTAATAAATATTTTTCAAAAATGCACAGGATTTTTATTGACATAAAGGATAAAAAGTTAGATAATGTAGATATGACTGTACTTTCAATGGGAATGTCATCAGATTATGAAAATGCTGTTATGAACGGTTCTACTCTTGTCAGAGTCGGAACTGCTCTTTTCGGACAAAGAATATATTAATTGTAAGGAGATATTAAAATGGGATTTGTTAAAAACATCAAGGATAAATTAAGTGAGCACTTTGTTGCTAACGAATACGATGAAGAATATGATTCAGCAATAAGTGATGATGATTATGAGGATGATGACCGTGATTACGAAGAAAACGGCAGCATCTATGACGGTGAGGATAACACCTCCGATGATTACAGCTATACACCTCAGGGTGCAATGAATGCTCCCGAATACAACTTCGGTGCTCCTAAGGCAGAGTTTAAAAAAGCTCCCGTTAAGGAAGCACCTAAGGCTAATGCAAACATTTATAATATGAATACAGTGCGACCTGTTAACAAATTCAAGCTGAATTCTATTCTTCTTCGTGATATTTACGATGCGAAAAATGTAGCAGCTCTTATGATGGAAAAGGATACAATTGTTGTTGTTAACCTTTCACTTCTTACAGAAGAGCAGAAGGTAAGAGCTATGGATTTTCTTGACGGTGCAAAATTCGTTACAAAGTCTGTTTTTGCAAGATTTGCAGAAAACATCTGTGCTTTTGTACCTGAAAGCGTTGAGCTTTTCGGTGATTTCTTCAGCCAGATTGATCTTGAATCTTTCAAGTAACAGATATTAATAAAAAGGGGAGGACAAATATATGTTAACACCGATGCAGATTAACTCACAGCGTTTTAATACAGTAGGTAAGGGTGGCTACAAGGCTTCCGAGGTTGATTCTTTTTTACAGAAAGTATATAAATATTACGCCAAGCTTTATGCTGATAATAATACCCTCAGCGAAAGACTTGAAGCGATTTCTCCCGTAATAGATGAATACAACAGAAACAAGGCGGCAATTGCAAACGCTCTTCTTTCAGCTCAGGCTGCAGCAGATTCCAAGCTTGAAGCTGCAAAAACTGCTGCCGAAACAGCAATGAAAGAGGCTGAAGAAAAAGCAACTGCATATTTCAGTGAAAAATCCGCTGAAGCTGAAGCTTATTATGTTGATAAAACAAGAGAAGCTGATGAAAAGCTTACATCGCTTCAGCGTGAGTATAACCTTCTTAAAACAGAATCTGACGCTTATAAAGAGAAATATCTTGCTGAAATTAAAGGTAAGGTTGATGAAATAATTTCATCTGCAAATGAAAAGGCAGCCGTTATTGTTACAAAGGCTTATGAGGATGCAAGAGTTGCCCGTGAAAAAGCAGATAAAATTATTGATGAAGCTAACGCTGAACTTGCAGAAATCAATGAAAAAGCTGCAAAAATCAAGGCTGAGCTTGCTGAAATTATAAAGCTTGCCAATAATCTTGTTGAAGAGAATGTTGAAGTAACTCCTCTTGAAAAAACTTCAGACAGTTCGTTTGAAAGCTCGGTTGAAGAAAGCGTTGAGCCGGTAGAAATTCCTGAGTTCAGCTTTAAGGAGTATACAGAAAAGGAAACTGAAGAAGTAGCTGATGTTGCTGAAACGGAAGAAATCTCAGTTGATGAAATTGAAGAAATCAGTAATGATGTTGATAATTTTGATATTCTCAGTGATGAATTTGACCTTTTCTCACATTCAGAAGCTTCTAAAGAACAAAAGCAAGCCGATATTCCCGATGTTAGCTCTTATCTTGCAAAAATCTTTGATTCACAGGATAATGATGATTTCGGTTTCGGCGATCTGATTTCTGAATCTGAATAAGTAATATAAGTCGGCGAGTGATAATTTGAAAAGAACAAAAACAAACATTATAATATTGGCAGTTATTGTTTTTCTGGTTTCGGTTGACCAGGTGATTAAAGTACTTGTGGACAGCTACCTGAAGCCTGTTGGTGAAATAACTGTGATTCCTGATATTATCAGATTCCGTTACCTTGAAAACGACGGTGCAATGATGGGCTTTATGGACGGAAAAACAAGCGTAATGACAATTCTTGCCATTATCTGCTTTGGCGGTGTGGTTGTGCTGATTTTTTCAGGCAAAATCCAAAACAAAGTTGACCTTGCTAATTTTGTGCTGATTTCTGCCGGCGGTCTCGGTAACATCATAGATCGTATTTTCCGCGGTTATGTTATTGATTATATAGATGTTCTTTTTGTGGATTTCTATGTGTTCAATTTTGCTGATTGCCTTATTACCGTAGGTGCCTTCCTTTTGTTCTTTAATCAGATATATCAGATTTATAAAGAACATAAGGATAAGAAGACAAAGGTGCAAAATGATTAACGCTCATATTTTTTCAGTTCCTCAGGAAATGTCAGGGGAAAGAATTGATAAAATAATCTATCAGGAATGTGAACTAACGTCACGCTCTGCAGCACAGAAGCTTATTGATGACGGTAACGTTACCGTAAATTCCCTTTGTGTAAGCAAAAACTACAAAGCTAAAAGCGGAGATAAGATATCTGTAGTTATTCCAAAGCCCAGGGAGCTTGAAATCTTACCTGAAAACATCCCTCTTGATATACGCTATGAGGATAACGACCTTCTTGTTGTAAATAAGCCCAAGGGTATGGTTGTTCATCCTGCTGCGGGTAATTACGACGGTACACTTGTTAATGCATTGCTGTATCATTGTAAAGACAGCCTTTCAGGAATTAACGGTGTAATAAGACCGGGGATTGTACACAGAATAGATAAAGACACAAGCGGTCTTCTTATTGTTGCAAAAAATGATTCTGCCCATATTTCCCTTGCTGAACAGATTAAGGCTCATTCTTTTACAAGACAGTATCAGAGTGTAGTTTACGGTGGCTTTAAAAATACTGAAGGAACCGTTGACGCACCTATTGGAAGACATGCCGTTGACAGAAAGAAAATGACTGTTACAACAAAAAATTCAAAAAATGCAGTTACTCATTACAGTGTTATTGATTCATACGGTGAGTTTACCCATCTCAGGCTTACACTTGAAACAGGAAGAACTCACCAGATAAGAGTACATATGTCTTATATAGGTCATCCCGTTGCAGGTGACCCGGTTTACGGACCTAAAAAGGTAATTGAATATCTTAACGGACAATGCCTGCATGCAGGCCTTATAGGCTTTAAACACCCGAGAACAGGAAAATATGTTGAAATAGAAAGCGAGCTTCCCGATTATTTCACAGATTTTCTCAGGAGGATAAATAAATAATGGTTGAAAATAAAAAATCCCTTTCTAATTGGCTCATAGCTTCCGATATTGACGGAACAATAAATAATAAAGCAAGGCAGCTTGTGCAGCGCAATTATGACGCTGTGCACAAGTATATAAATGAATACGGTGGTAATTTCACTCTCGCGTCAGGCAGAGCTCCCGAATCAATGCGCAAGCACTTTAAAAGGCTTGATATTCCTGACGGAAAAGCAATTGTAATTAACGGTGCAGGTATATATGATTTTGCTGAGGAAAAAATGATATGGTCAAGCCCTCTTAACGAGCACTGTATTGATATTGTGCGTAAAACCGTTAAAAAGTACCCCACAATATCGTTTCAGGTTATATCTGATAAATATGTTTATATTTTCAGACCCACGCCTTCCTCAAGAATTCTCGCCATTAATGCCAAGCTTCCCATAAAATATTTCTATTCTTTTGAAGCAATACCGAAGGATAATTGGTATAAGGTTATTTTTACAGGAATCCCTCCTGCGTTAAAGTCTCTCAGCCGTTATGTTGAGAGTATGTCAAATACAACAGAAAACCTTATGTTCTCATCTCAGTTCAGCTATGAAATAGTAAATGAAGATACTAATAAAGGCAAGGCTGTTTTAAAGCTTGCAGAAATGCTTGGCGTTGATAAAGAAAACACTGCTGCTATCGGTGACTATTTTAATGATTATGAGATGCTCAAACAGGTGGCGCTTCCTGCTTGTTGCGGTCAGGCTCCCAAGGGTATGAAGAAAATTGCAAAATTAGTAACCTGCCACTGTGACAGAGGTGCGGTTGCAGATTTGATAGAGTTTATTATTAAAAACCATTCAAATAAATAAGGAGGATAACAATGGAAGAAAACAGAAAAAAAGAACTGAAAAAAATTGCCATCAATGTACGTAAAGGAGTTATTGAAGGCACATTTAATGCAAAATCAGGTCATCCGGGCGGTTCACTTTCAATTACGGATATTGTAACATATCTCTATTTTGAAAAGATGAATGTTGATCCCAAAAATCCTGATGACGAAAACAGGGACAGATTTGTTCTTTCAAAGGGTCACACAGCACCTGCTCTTTATGCAGCTCTTGCTCACAGAGGATTTTTCCCTGTTGAGCTTCTCAAGACTCTCAGAAAGCCCGATTCTATCCTTCAGGGTCATCCCAGCATGAGATATACACCCGGTGTTGATATGAGCACAGGCTCACTCGGTCAGGGAATCTCTGCTGCTTGCGGTATGGCTCTCGGTGCAAAGCTTAAAGGTAAGGATTTCAAGGTTTACGTTCCTCTTGGTGACGGTGAAATTGAAGAAGGTCAGGTTTGGGAGGCTGCTATGTTTGCAGGTAACCGTAAGCTTGACAATCTTGTTGCAATTGTTGACTATAACAATCTTCAGATTGACGGCTCACTTGACGAGGTTAACTCACCTTATCCTATTAAAGAAAAGTTCGAAGCATTCAATTGGAATGTTGTTGAAATTAACGGCCACTGCTTCTGTGAAATTGAAGAAGCATTCAAAAAGGCTGATGAATGTAATGATAAGCCCACTTGTATTGTAGCTCATACAGTAAAAGGTAAGGGTGTATCATTTATGGAAGATAAGTGCGATTGGCACGGTTCTGCACCTAATGCAGAGCAGTATGCTCAGGCAATGGCTGAACTTGATGCCGCAATGGCAGAGCTGGAGGTGTGATTATGGCTGATGTAATCAAATGTGCAACAAGAGATGCTTACGGTGCCGCTTTAAAGGAACTCGGTGCAAGAGACGACATTCTTGTTCTTGATGCTGACCTTGCAAAGGCAACCAAAACAATTACATTTAAAAAGGAATTTCCTGAAAAATTTATAGATTGCGGTATTGCTGAAGGTAATATGATGGGTATTGCAGCAGGTCTTGCAACAACCGGTTATACTGTTTTTGCATCAAGCTTTGCAATGTTTGCTGCAGGCAGAGCTTTTGAACAGGTAAGAAACTCAATCGCTTATCCTAACCTTAATGTAAAAATCGGTGCTACTCATGCAGGTATCTCCGTTGGTGAAGACGGTGCAAGCCATCAGTGCTGTGAAGATATTGCTCTTATGCGTTCAGTTCCCAATATGGTTATCATTAACCCTGCTGATGATATTGAAGCAAAGCAGGCTGTAATTGCTGCAGCTGAGCACGAAGGACCTGTTTATATGAGATTCGGCAGACTTGCAGTTCCCCGCATCAATGCTGATGATTATAAATTTGAGCTTGGCAAGGGTGTTCAGCTTAAGGACGGTAATGATGTTACAATCGTAGCTTCAGGTCTTATGGTTAATGAGGCAGTTATTGCCGCTGAGACACTTAAGGCTGAAGGCATTGATGCAAGAGTTATCAACATTCATACAATCAAGCCCATTGATAAGGAAATCCTTATTAAAGCGGCAAAAGAAACCGGTGCAATTGTAACTGCTGAAGAACACAGTATTATCGGCGGTCTTGGCGGAGCGGTTGCTGAGGTGCTTTCAGAAGAATATCCTGTTCCCGTTGTTCGTCTCGGTGTAAATGACACCTTCGGTAAATCAGGTCCCGCTCTTGAGCTTCTTAAAATTTACGGTCTTGATGCTGAAAATATTGCTGTTAAGGCTAAGGAAGCTTTTGAATTAAAGAAAAAACTCGCTAAATAATTTTAAGGTAGGTTATACAATGAAAGAAATTACAAAAGATATGCTTATCGGTGACATTCTTGATAAGGAGCCCGGCACTGCAATGTTCTTTTTTGAAATGGGTATGCACTGTCTCGGTTGTCCCGCTTCAAGAGGCGAAAGTGTTGAAGAGGCTTGCGCTGTTCACGGTGTAAGTGTTGATGAACTTGTTGGTAAAATCAACGGTTATCTTGCTTCAAAATAAGCTGTTCAACTCTGAGCCACCTGTGTTTTCGGGTGGCTCAGTTTGTTATTATTTATCAACTGACTTCCGGAGGAATTATGAGTAAAATTAAACTTGATAACCGACTTTCTGCTGTTGCTTCTCTTGTAAGGCAGGGGAGTGTTGTTGCAGATATCGGAACTGACCACGCATATCTTCTTTGTTATCTTATTGAAAACGGCGTTTGTTCTGAAGGCATTGCTGCAGATATTAATAAAGGTCCGCTGAATAATGCAAAACAGACAGTGATTGATTGTGGAATAAACGATAAGGTTCAGCTCATTTTATCTGACGGATTGAAAAGTATACCCGAAAATTCTGCTGATGATATAGTAATGGCAGGCATGGGCGGAATTCTTATTTCGGAAATTATCGACTGTGCACCTTGGGTGAAAAATGAAAATATCAATATTATTGCCCAGCCTATGACCCATGCAGAGGTGCTGAGAGAGTATTTATGTAAAAACGGTTTTAAAATTAATAAAGAAATAACTGCCACAGACGGAAAAAGACTTTATGTTGTTATGAGTCTGAGTTATTCAGGGCTCACCTATGATTATGATAAATCATATTATTACCTTGGCGAGCTTTTGAAAAACAATGATGAAATTACTAAAAAATATATTGAAAAAATGATTTCCATGCTTCAAAAAAAATATGTTGCTCAGAAAAAAGCCGAAATAGAAGGCTCTCAGGAGCTTGAAAAACTTATAAATGATATAAAAAAGAAATTTACGGAGGTTTACGGTATATGATAACAGTTAAAATAATCTCTGATTACATAAATAAAATAGCTCCATATAACACTAAATGCGAATGGGATAATTGCGGAATACTTGTCGGTGATGAGGATAAAGAAATAAAAAAAATAGCTCTTTGTCTTGATCTTACAAGTGAAACACTTTCTCAGGCAAAGGAATATAAAGCTGATCTTATAATTACACATCATCCAATTATATTCAAAGCACAAAAAAGCTTTACAAAAGGTAATCTTTCTTATGAACTCGCGGTCAGCGGTATCAGTGCAATCTCAGCTCACACATGCTTTGATTGTGCTGACGGCGGCGTTAATGATGTTCTTTGTGAAATTCTCGGCATAAAAAATGTTCAGGGTGTACCTTCTGCTGAGTGTGATGTGCCAATGGCAAGAATCGGTGAAATTGAAAGCACCGACTCAATGGATTTTGCTGATTTTGTAAGCAAAAAGCTTGGCACTGTCTGCAGAGTAGTCGATTGCGGAAATACTGTAAACAAAGTTGCTGTGTGTGGCGGTGCAGGTATGGATTTTCTTTCTGATGTAATTAATTCAGGTGCAGATGCTTATGTTACCGGTGATATCAGTCACCATCAGATGCTTGATGCAAAAGAAAAGGGCATTACAGTTATTGCAGCAGGTCATTTTGAAACGGAAATGCCCTCAATGGGAAGACTTATGGGGATGATAAAGAAGGCGTTTCCGTCAATAGAATTAACTGTACTCAGACAGTCAAACCCTGTAAAATTTATAGGTTAAAGGTATATATATGGCATTAGACGGAATTTTTTTAAGAAAAGTAAGAAATGAGCTTTTAAATGAAGCGGTCGGACTTAGAGTTGACCGTGTTAATCAACCGACAAAGGATGAAATTGTATTAAATCTCAGAGGCAGAAGTGTAAATAGAAAGCTTTTGCTTTGTGTCCGTGCGGATAGTCCGAGAGTACATTTTACAAACCATAATATTGATAATCCTCCTGTCCCGCCAATGTTCTGTATGCTTATGAGAAAGTATCTTCAGGGTGCACTTATAAAGGATGTAAGACAGTTTGAAACGGACAGAATACTTTTTATTGATTTTGATGCAACAAATGAAATCGGCGACAAAATCGAGCTTACGGTATGTATTGAAATTATGGGCAAGTATTCAAACCTTATCCTTATTTCAGGCGATAAGATAATTGACTCTATAAAGAGAGTTGATTATACAACCTCTTCCGTAAGACAAATACTTCCTGGTTTGCAGTATTCTTTACCGCCTGAGCAGGCTAAGCTGTCTGTTGAAACAGCAGATATCAATGAAATAACGGAAAGAATACTTTCTCAAAGGGATAAATATCTTTCATCTGCAATAATTAATACAATTCAGGGCGTTTCACCCGTAATAGCCCGTGAATTAGCTCATAAAACGGCATTTGAGGATGTTTTTGTAAGCAGTTTGAGTTCGGTACAGTGTGAGATTCTGAAAGGTGAAATACTTAAAATTCAGAAAAATCTCAACATATCGGATAATGTTTATATACTTTGTGAAGAAAACGGTAAACCAAAGGATTTATCTCACATTAATATAAAACAGTATGGTGATAAGCTTAAGGTGAAAAGTTATCCGAGCTGTTCGGAATTGCTTGACGATTTCTATTTCGAGCGGGACAGAATCAACAGAATTAATCACCGTGGTCATGAGCTTATAAAGCTTCTCAATAATATGATTGATAGATCTGCCCGTAAGCTTATTGCTCAGCGAGAAGAGCTTAAAAAATGCGAGGATAAAGATACGTTACGTCTTTATGGTGAGCTTATTGTTGCTAATATGCACCGTTTAACTAAAGGTGTTATTTTTTACGAGGTTGAAAATTACTACGACAACTGCAATTTAATAAAAATCCCATGTAATCCTGCCATGTCACCGCAGGAGAATCAGAAAAAGTATTATAAGGATTACAGAAAAGCGCAGACGGCAGAAAAAATGCTGGCTGAGCTTATAAAAAACGGTGAAGATGAGATAGTATATCTTGAATCTGTTCTTGATGAGCTTTCACGCGCTGATACGGACAATGAAATATCTGCAATAAGAATGGAGCTTTCCGACGGAGGCTACATTAAAAATACCAAAGGTAAAAAACAGAAACCTCCAAAGGAATTGCCGCCTTATGAATTCAGAAGCGATGACGGTTTCAGGATTCTTGTGGGCAGAAACAATGTTCAGAATGACAAGCTTTCACTTAAAACTGCTTCAAAAAATGATATGTGGCTCCATACGCAAAAAACACCGGGCTCCCATGTTATAATTTTTGGTGACGGTAATGATATTTCCGATCTTTCAATTGAGCAGGCAGCGGTTATAGCAGCATATCACAGTAAGGCTAAGGATTCTTCGCTTGTTCCGGTTGATTATACAAGGGTAAAGCAGCTTAAAAAGCCTAACGGAGCAAAAGCAGGTATGGTTATTTATCATGAGTATTGGACTATAATTACCAAACCGGATAAAGAGCTTGTTGAAAGATTAAAAGTAAAATAAAGGAGGGATAGGATGTCTTTCGTTCATTTACATCTGCATACGGAATACAGTCTTCTTGACGGTGCTTGCAGAATTAACAAATTAATAGACAGAGTTAAAGAGCTCGGACAGAACAGTGTTGCAATTACGGATCACGGTGTTATGTACGGTGCTGTTGACTTTTATAAAGCAGCAAAGGAAAAGGGTATAAAGCCTGTTATCGGCTGCGAATGCTACGTTGCACAAAGAACAAGGCATGACAAGGTTCACGGCCTTGACAACGAAAGATATCATCTTGTTCTTCTTTGTGAAAATAATAAAGGCTATGAAAATCTTATTGCAATGGTCAGTAAGGCATGGACAGAAGGTTTTTACACAAAGCCGAGGATTGACCGTGAGCTTTTAGAAATGCACCACGAAGGTCTTATTGCTCTTTCAGGCTGTCTGGCGGGTGAAATTCCACGTCTTTTGATGAGAGGAGAGTACGAGAAAGCAAAAGAAACAGCCCTGTGGTACTATGAGCTTTTCGGCGAGGGAAAATATTTCATAGAAATTCAGAATCACGGCTTACGTGAGCAGCTTGATATTATACCGGATCTGGTCCGTCTTTCCCGTGAAACCGGTATTTCTCTTGTTGCTACCAATGATGCTCATTATATAACTAAAGAGGATTCTTCGGTTCAGCAGGTGCTCATCTGTATTCAGACAAACCATGTTTTAGGCGAAGCGACAGGACTTGAATTCAGCACTGACGAATTCTACGTAAAAAGCGAAAGAGAAATGCTTGAGCTGTTTTCTCAGATTCCTGAGGCTGTGAAAAATACTCAGATGATTGCTGATATGTGCAATGTTGAGTTTGAATTCGGCAATACTAAATTACCGCATTTTGAAGTGCCGAACAATATGGATCATTTTGAGTATTTCAAAAATCAGTGCTTTTACGGTCTGAGTCAGCATAAAGGAGATAATCCGCCCCAAGAATATATTGACAGACTTAATTATGAGCTTGATGTTATTAACAAAATGGGCTATGTTGATTATTTCCTTATAGTTCACGATTTTATCCGCTATGCAAAAAGCAAAAAAATATCTGTGGGTCCGGGCAGAGGTTCAGGTGCAGGCTCGCTTGCCGCATATTGCATTGGCATTACGGGTATTGATCCGTTAAAGTATAATCTTCTGTTTGAGCGCTTTCTCAATCCGGAAAGAGTCAGTATGCCTGACTTTGATATTGACTTCTGTTATGTTAGGCGTCAGGAAGTTATTGATTACGTTATTTCAAAATACGGTGCCGACCATGTTGCTCAGATTGTAACCTTCGGCACTATGGCTGCAAGAGCTGCCATCAGAGATGTCGGCAGAGTTCTCGGATTACCTTATGCTACCGTTGATGAGGTTGCAAAGCTTATTCCGAATGAATTAAAAATTACCATTGACAAAGCTCTTAAAACAAAGGAGCTTACAGCTCTTTATAATTCTAATGATGATGTAAAAAAACTGATTGACATAGCAAGGCAGGTTGAGGGGATGCCCCGTCATGCTTCAACTCATGCGGCGGGTGTTGTTATCACAAGAGACCCTGTTTCATCATATGTACCTCTTGCTGTTAATGATGAAAGTATTGTTACTCAGTTTACAATGGTAACGCTTGAGCAGCTTGGTCTTCTGAAAATGGATTTTCTCGGACTGCGTACGCTTACTGTAATTGATGATGCAGTTAAAATGATAAAGCAGAGTAATCCCGACTTTGATATATCAGAAATCAACATTGATGATGCTGAAACCTTCGATATGCTTTCACAGGGTAGAACTGATGCTGTGTTTCAATATGAATCTGCAGGCATGAGAAGTGTTCTTTCAAGGCTGAAGCCCCAGAGTCTTGAAGACCTTATTGCCGTTATTTCTCTTTACAGACCGGGACCTGCTGATTCAATTGACACATATATCCATAACAGGCATAACCCTCAGGATACATCATATAAAGCTGAACAGCTTCGGGATATTCTTGATGTTACTTATGGCTGCATGGTTTATCAGGAACAGGTAATGGAAATCTGCCGTAAGCTTGCCGGTTATTCTTACGGCCGTGCTGATCTTGTCCGCCGTGCTATGAGTAAAAAGAAAACCGATGTTATGGAAAAAGAGCGTGAAATTTTTATTTACGGTGATAAGCAAGAAGGAATTATCGGTGCGGTTAATAACGGTGTTACCGTAGAACAGGCTAATGCTATATTTGACGAAATGTCTAATTTTGCAAAATATGCCTTTAATAAATCGCATGCTGCAGCATATGCTTATGTTTCTTATCAGACTGCTTATCTTAAAGCACATTATCCCTGTGAGCTTCTTGCTGCGACCCTTACCAGTGTTCTTGATTCATCTGTAAAGGTATCAAACTATATTGCGGAGTGCACAAGACTCGGTATTAAGGTTCTTGCACCCAATATCAACAGCAGTTTTGAAGGTTTTACCGTAAAAAACGGAGCTATACTTTTCGGTTTGCTTGCTATTAAAAACCTCGGCAGGGGATTTATTAAAACTATTATTGACAACCGGGAGCAGGGCGGTAAATATACAAGCTTTTACACCTTCTGCAAAAGGGTTTACGGTGGCAAGGATTTTAACAGAAGAGCAATTGAAAGTCTTATCAAAAGCGGTGCTGTTGACGGTCTTGACCTTAACCGCAATCAAATGCTTCATATGCTGCCGATTATTATATCTGATCTTGATGCTGATAAAAACAGAAACGTTATAGGACAGATTGGATTTTTTGATGATGATTCTGAGTTTTCTTCTTTAAATCAGCTGAATGTACCTGACATTGATGAATTGCCGTACAATGAGCTTTTGAAATACGAAAAAGAAATTACAGGGCTTTATATATCCGGTCATCCGATGGATGAATATAAAGAACTGTCAGCACATATTAAGGCTGACAGAATTTCCGATATTATTGAGTGTGATAATTCGTTCGGTTCAGCTTATAAAGATAATTCTGATGTTAAGCTTCTCGGAATAATATCGAAGCTTGAAAAGAAAAGCACAAAAAATAACACTACAATGTGCTTTGTTC
Source organism: Acutalibacteraceae bacterium (assembly GCA_036311065.1). GTDB lineage: Bacteria > Bacillota > Clostridia > Oscillospirales > Acutalibacteraceae > UBA6857. Next base: position 26,069 of record JAXJQQ010000171.1, read on the forward strand.
AGCTTGAGGATATTTCTGCTTCAATTGAATGTATTGTTTTTTCAAAGCTTTTTGCTGATAAAGCTATGCTTCTTCAACCCGGAAACATTGTTCTTATAAGAGGCAGACTCAGCCTTCGTGAAGACAGAGAGCCTTCTGTTATATGCGAAACTATTGAGCCTAACCCTAAAAATCAGTATAAACAGCAAAACAGAGTTGTTGCAGAAAAAAAGCAAAGAAAAGGTGTTTTTCTGAGACTTTCCTCTGAAGAAAATGTAAAACTGAGAAAAATATCAATTTTGCTTGATATTTTCAGCGGAACATTTCCTGCTTACTGTTATTATACTGACAGTAAGAAGTATAAAACGGTCGGTTATGTCAACCTTAATGACCCTATGATTTCTGAGCTATGCAATATTCTTGGAGAAGATAATGTTGTTATAAGAAAATAACTGTATTTTAACTGTCGAATATTGTCAATTTTTTTGCATAATCCTTGACATTTAGGGGTATTCGTGTATAATATTCAAGGATTATTATATAACTGTTAATATTCTTGCTGAATTATTTCAGCTTTAAAAGAAATATGCAGACCTACAGGAGGATGTTACAATGATTAAGACTATCGGTGTTTTAACAAGCGGCGGTGACGCACCCGGAATGAATGCAGCTATCAGAGCTGTTGTTCGTGCAGGCTGTGAGCTTGGTATGAAGGTTTACGGTATCAGAAGAGGCTATAACGGTCTTATGGATGATGATATGTATGAGATGAATCTTCGTTCAGTTTCCGATATTATCAACAGAGGCGGTACAATTCTTTACTCAGCGAGAAGCTCACGCTTCAAGACTGAAGAAGGTATGAGCGATGCTATTGAAACCTGTAAAAGAAGAGGTATTGAAGGCCTTGTTGTTATCGGCGGTGACGGCTCATTCAGAGGAGCAAGAGACCTTTCTCTTCGCGGTATACCCTGTGTTGCTATTCCCGGTACAATTGATAATGATATCGGTTGCTGCGATTATACTATCGGTTATGATACATCAATGAACACAATTATGCAGATGGTTGACAGAATCAGAGATACTGCTGAATCACATGACCGTTGTGCAGTTGTTGAAGTAATGGGCAGAGGTGCAGGCTACCTTGCACTTACATCAGGTATCGCTTGCGGTGCAACATCCATTCTTCTTCCTGAAGTTCCCTATGATTTTGACCGTGATGTAATTGAAAGAATGAAGAGAACTCAGAAGAGCAATAAGGTTCACTTTGTTATTATCGTTTCCGAAGCTATCGGCGGTGTTGAAGAAATGGCAAAAAGAATTCAGGCTGAAACCGGTGTTGAAGCAAGAGCTACCATTCTCGGCCATGTTCAGCGTGGCGGTTCACCTACGGCTAAGGATCGAATTGTTGCAAGCCAGATGGGTTATCACGCTGTTCAGCTTCTTAAGGACGGTATTGGTAACAGAGTTGTTGCTATGCAGAAGGAACATATTCTTGATTTTGATATTTTTGAAGCTCTCGGTATGAAGAATACCATTGATCTTGATATGTACAAGATGGCTCTTGAAATTTCAATCTGATTTTTTTAATAAACACCTGCAAAGAGCCTTTTTCAGGCTCTTTGTTTTATAACGGAGAATAATTATGGGTACACAGAACAATAAAACAGAAAACAAAAAAATAAATGTGCACTCAGGTCACAGACAGAGAATGAGAGAAAAATTCTTTCAGCAGGGGATTGACGGATTTGATGATCATGAAGTACTGGAAATGCTGTTATATTATGTATTGCCGCAAAGGAATACGAACAGCATAGCCCACGATCTTATAAATCACTTCGGTTCTTTTTCTGCGGTTCTTGAAGCAGATACGGAATCTCTTGTTTCTCGGCCGTATGTTTCCGAAAACGCCGCTTTTCTTATTAAATTTATGTTGCCTGTATATAATCGTTATATTAAAAGTGTCACTGAGCAAAAGAAGAAATTTGACACTACTGATGACATTGTTGCGTATTTACGAAGCAAATATGTAGGTAACACTCATGAAAGTGTATATGCTTTGTTTTTTGATGCGGAAGGTAATCTTATTGTAAGCAAAAAGATTAATGACGGAGATATTTCATCATCATTTTTTGATTTAAGAAAACTTGCATCTGCAGCACTTGAAACAAAAGCAACATCCGTTATTATTTCTCATAATCATCCTCACGGTGTGGCTTTGCCATCAAGAGAAGATGTTGCAATAACACAGAAAGCGTTTGATTTACTTAAAAGTCTTAAGGTCAAGCTTTCTGACCATATTATTCTTACGGAAACTGCACATTTTTCTATGGTGAGCACAATTCAGTTTGCAAATATTTTTTATGATTTGCCGTCACCCTGAAAAATAATTTAATTTTGTCATCCCGAAGAAAATCTTCGGGATTTTTTATTAAAACTCTTTATTTTTTTATTTCTTTGTGGTATAATAAGAACAAATGTTCTGAGGGAGGTTTTGTTATGGATAAGTTTAAATTGGTTTCACCTTTTAAGCCTACAGGTGACCAGCCTGAAGCCATCAAAGCGCTTGTTGACGGTGTTAACAACGGCTATAAAGAACAAACGCTTCTCGGTGTAACCGGTTCAGGTAAAACCTTCACTATGGCTAATATTATTGCTGAGCTTAACAGACCCACTCTTGTGCTTGCTCACAACAAAACTCTTGCAGGTCAGCTATGCAGCGAATTTAAGGAGTTTTTTCCTGAAAACGCTGTTGAATATTTCGTATCCTACTATGATTATTATCAGCCTGAGGCATATATTCCCACAACAGATACCTATATCGAAAAGGATTCAGCCATCAACGATGAAATTGATAAGCTGCGGCATTCTGCAACCTCTGCTCTTTCAGAAAGACGAGATGTTATAATTGTTGCAAGTGTTTCCTGCATATACTCTCTCGGCAACCCTATTGATTACCGTAATATGGTTATATCTCTCAGACTTGGTATGGAAAAAAGCAGAGATGAGCTCATTTCAAAGCTTGTTGAAATTCAGTATGAAAGAAATGACGTGAATTTTATCAGAAACAAATTCCGCGTCCGTGGTGATGTTGTTGAAATATACCCTGTTTATACAAGCGATACTGCTATACGTGTTGAATTTTTTGGCGATGAAATTGACAGGATTTCAGAAATTAATCCTCTTACAGGTGAAATAAAAAACAATGTATCTCATGTTGCAATTTATCCTGCTTCACATTATGTTGTCTCTCCCGAAAAGCTTGAGGGTGCAATGGCTGAAATTAAATATGAAATGGAACAGAGGGTTATTGAATTTACAAAACAAGGGAAGCTTCTTGAAGCTCAGAGAATAAAAGAAAGAACTCTCTATGACCTTGAGATGCTTAAGGAAACAGGATTTTGTAAAGGGATTGAGAATTATTCAAGAATTATGGCAGGCAGACAACCCGGAGAAGCACCTTTTACTCTTCTTCACTATTTTCCTGATGATTTCCTTTTGTTTGTTGACGAATCCCACGTAATGCTTCCGCAGCTCAGGGCAATGTACGGCGGTGACAGATCCAGAAAAGAGAGTCTGATTGAATTTGGCTTCCGTTTGCCGTCGGCTTACGACAACAGACCGCTTAAGTTTGATGAATTTTATTCACTTGTAGGTCAGAAAATATTTGTAAGTGCAACGCCCGGACCTTTTGAAAAAGAGCATAGTTCTCAAATTGCCGAGCAGATAATCAGACCAACGGGTTTGCTTGACCCTGTTATTACAGTAAAACCCACAGAGGGTCAGATTGATGATATTGTAAGTGAAATAAATATCCGTGCCGATAAAAATGAAAGAGTTCTCATTACTACTCTGACAAAGAAAATGGCAGAATCGCTAACTGATTACCTTGATAATCTCGGTATCAGAGTCAGATATATGCACTATGATGTTGACACTATGGAAAGAATGGAAATTATACGTGATCTTCGTCTTGGTGAATTTGATGTTCTTGTTGGCATTAACCTTTTGAGAGAAGGCCTTGATATCCCCGAGGTTTCTCTTGTTGTGATTCTTGATGCAGATAAGGAAGGCTTCCTTCGATCTGAAACATCACTCGTTCAGACAATAGGCCGTGCCGCAAGAAATGCTAACGGTGAAGTTATAATGTATGCCGATTGTGTTACACCGTCAATGGAGTATGCGATTACCGAAACAGAACGAAGAAGAAAAATACAGACAGAATACAACCTTAAGCACGGCATAACGCCTAAGACTATAACCAAGCAGGTGCGTGATGTGCTTGAAATTTCAAGTAAAAAAGAAGATTCTGATAAGGCGTTCAGGAAGCTTTCAAGAATTGACAAAGAAAAAACCATTAAGCAATTAACTGCAGAAATGAACGATGCTGCAAAGATACTTGAATTTGAATATGCGGCAATGATCAGAGATAAAATAGAAAAGCTTAAATCTATGATGTAAACGGATGGTGAAATATGTCACAAAAAGATTTGATAATCAAAGGTGCAAGAGAGCATAACCTGAAAAATGTTGACCTTACAATTCCAAGGGATAAATTTATTGTTTTTACAGGTCTTTCGGGTTCAGGTAAGTCGTCTCTTGCTTTTGATACTATTTATGCTGAAGGACAGAGAAGATATGTTGAGTCTCTGTCATCTTATGCAAGGCAGTTTTTAGGTCAGATGGAAAAGCCGGATGTGGATTATATTGAAGGTCTTTCACCTGCAATTTCAATTGATCAGAAAACAACATCAAAAAACCCGCGTTCAACTGTCGGAACAATCACTGAGATATATGATTATCTGCGACTTTTGTATGCCCGTATCGGTATTCCTCACTGTACAGTTTGCGGCAGAGAAATCAAGCAGCAAACTGTTGATCAGATAGTTGATAAGTTGTTGTCGCTTGAAGCCGGAACAAAGATTCAACTTCTTTCTCCGATTGTAAGAGGCAGAAAAGGCGAATATGTAAAAGAGCTTGAAAATATCAGAAAATCAGGCTTTGTAAGAGTCAGGATAGATGGCATTGTTTATGATTTATCTGAAAATATCAAGCTTGAAAAAAACAAAAAGCATAATATTGAGGTAATTGTTGACCGACTTGTTATAAAAGAGGGGATAAAGTCACGTTTAAGTGACTCCATAGAAACTGCAACAAAGCTTTCAGACGGCCTGCTTGTTGCAGATGTTATTGACGGAGAAGAATTAATGTTCTCTCTTAACTATGCATGTCCCGACCACGGTGTAAGCTTTGGAGAAATTACTCCGAGAATGTTTTCCTTCAACAGTCCGTTCGGTTCCTGCAAAAAATGCTCAGGACTCGGAGTATTTATGGAAATTTCACCTTCAATGATTATTCCTGACCGAAAACTATCTATAAGACAAGGGGCAATTAAAGCCTTCGGGTGGTCAGCTAAGGATTCAAGCAGCATTGCCGGTATGTATTTTGCTGCACTTGGGAAAAAATACGGTTTTGATTTCGATACTCCTGTTGAAGATTTCAGCCTTGAAGCCTATAATGCGCTTCTTTACGGAACGGGTGAAGAAAAGCTAAAAATGGAACGTAATACAAGCTATGGGGGAGGAACTTATTACACACCCTTTGAAGGGCTTGTAAATAATTTACAAAGACGCTACAACGAATCTTCATCTGAACTTTCAAGAAGAGAAATTGAAACTCTGATGACAACAACAGAGTGTAAAGAATGTAACGGAGCAAGGCTCAGCAAGGAGGCTCTTTCTGTTACAGTTTACGATAAAAACATTCATGAAGTATGTTCAATGTCTATTTCTGAGTCTCTTAGTTTCATCAGAACGCTTAAAGATAAGCTTACTGAAAGAGAAATGATTATTGCAAGGCTTATAATTAAGGAAATCGAAGAAAGACTTGCTTTTCTTGAAAGCGTAGGTCTGAGCTATCTCACTTTATCAAGACAGTCTGGCTCACTATCGGGCGGTGAAAGTCAGCGTATACGACTTGCTACTCAGATAGGCTCATCACTTGTAGGTGTCTTATATATTCTTGATGAGCCGAGTATCGGTCTTCACCAAAGAGATAATGCAAAGCTTATAAATACACTTAAGCACCTCAGAGATATAGGCAATACATTAATTGTTGTTGAGCATGACGAAGATACAATGCTTGAGGCGGATTATATTGTAGATGTCGGTCCCGGTGCGGGTATACACGGCGGAAATATTGTATGTCAGGGCAGTGTAAAAGACATAATGAACTGTGAGGAATCGTTAACAGGTCAATATCTCAGCAGGAAAAAGATAATACCCGTGCCGGAAAACAGACGCAAGGGCAACGGAAAAAGTCTGAAAATATATGAAGCAGGGCAGAATAACCTTAAAAATATCAATGTTGAAATTCCTCTTGGTCAGCTTGTATGTGTAACCGGCGTATCGGGCTCGGGAAAATCATCGCTTGTTAACGAAATACTTTATAAGCACCTTTCAAATGAACTCAACGGGTCAAAGAAGATACCGGGTAGGTTCAGAAAAATGGAAGGTATCGAGCATCTTGATAAGGTGATTGATATTGATCAGTCACCAATAGGAAGAACACCGCGGTCAAACCCTGCAACTTATACGGGCGTATTTACGGATATCCGTGAGCTTTTTGCCTCAACTGTTGATTCTAAAGCAAAAGGCTATACTGCAAGCAGATTCTCATTCAATGTAAAGGGAGGTAGATGTGAAGCTTGTCAGGGTGATGGTATTGTTAAAATTGAAATGCATTTTCTTGCTGACGTTTTTGTGCCTTGTGAAGTATGTAAGGGAATGAGATACAACAGCGAAACACTAAGTGTAAAATATAAGGGTAAATCAATTTATGATGTTCTTGAAATGACTGTTGAAGAGGGAATGTCCTTTTTTGAAAACCACAAAAAGATATATAATAAGCTGAAAACCCTTTACGATGTAGGATTAGGCTACATTAAAATAGGTCAGCCTGCAACAACTCTTTCAGGCGGTGAGGCTCAGCGTGTTAAGCTTTCAACAGAGCTTTCAAAAACAGCAACGGGAAGAACGATATATATCCTCGATGAGCCGACAACAGGACTTCATACTGCTGATGTACACAGACTTATTAATGTACTTGAATCTCTGGTTGAAAACGGCAACAGCGTTATTGTAATCGAACACAATCTTGATGTTATTAAATGTGCTGACCATATTATTGATTTAGGTCCTGAAGGCGGAGACGGCGGAGGTATTATAATTGCTTCGGGAACCCCTGAAGAAATTGCTGCTAACAAAGATTCATACACCGGTCAGTATTTAAAAAAGATTCTTTAATTCAATATCACTTCGTAATTTATTACGGAGTGATATTTTGGTTTAATTCTATAAATTTTTTATTAAATAATCGACATTATTAAACAAAAACACAATAATATACTTGCCTTTTCTTATTTAATATGATACAATCACATTTATGAAAATTATTATATTTTAAGGAGATTGCTGAACAATGAAAATCAATCCGTTTCTTCACAAACTCTTCGGCACAACACCTGATAAAGGCGTTCAGCCGAGAGAAGCTATTGCTTACGGCGTTGCAGGTTTTGGTCAGAATTTTATCTGTACCATTATCGGCTCTTATCTGACCGTGTTTATGACTGATGCACTTCTTTTCGGTGCTGAAGGAGTAAAGGTCGGCGTATTGGAGGGTGCAGTTGCTGTTGCTGTTCTTATGCTTGCCACAAGAGTTTTTGACGCCTTCAACGACCCTATCATGGGATCAATTGTTGACAAAACCAGAACAAAATGGGGTAAATGCAGACCTTACCTTAAGTGGATGGCAATTCCCATCGGTATCTGTACAATCCTTTGCTTCCTTCCTGTTTATCAGTCAAAGACCATGTGGACATTCATTATCATTTCCGTTCTTTATGTTATCTGGTCTGTTGTTTACACTGTTGCTGACGTTCCTTATTGGGGGCTTGCTACCTGCCTTACTAATGATACAACTGTAAGAGGTAACATTCTTACCGTTGTTCGTCTTGTTTGTACTCTCGGTGCAGGTATTGTAACTGTTGGTGTTCCCATTATCACTAATGCTGTAACCGCCAAGTTCAAGTATACAGAAGCTCACCTTGAGCAGATTATGATTGATAAGGCTGAACAGATTGCAGGTATTGTTGCAAACCAGGGCAAAACTGTTGAGGAAGCTGCACGTACTTTTATCGGTACAGTTATGAATGAAAGCGTTCAGGCTAATGCTGATACTCTTAAGTGGGTTTATTTCATCTGTGCAGTAGTATTTGTTGTTGCTGCTATGCCTATGTTCTTCTATGGCTTTAAGAACACTAAGGAACATATTTCTGCTGATTATGATAATGTTCCTTCATTCACACACAATATTAAGCTTCTGTTTAAGAACAGAGAGCTTCTTCTCATCGTTCTTTCAGGTATCCTCGGCGGTGCAAGAATGGTTTACACTTATACAGGCGGTCTTTACTTCGCAAAGTACATTCTTAAAAATGAAGGCCTTTACGGTATTATTACCCTTCTTGTTATTCCCGGCGGTCTTGTTGCTTCACTTCTTGTTCCCTGGCTTACAAAGAAATTTACCAAAAAGTACACATATATTCTCGTTCACCTCTTCGGTGGTGTAGTTATGGCTGTTATGTATTTTGTAGGTTATGACGCTCCCTGGAAGCTTGTTGTTGCAGCTATCGGTCTTATTCTTCTCGGTATTCCTCAGGGTGTTAATAACATTATGAGCTACGCTATGATCGGTGATACTGTTGACTACCTTGAATGGAAAACAGGCGAAAGAGGCGAAGGTATCTGCTTTGCTATGCAGACCCTTATTAATAAAATCGGTATGGCAGTCGGAGCTTTCATCGGTGTTATGTCAATGAGCATTGCAGGTATTGATGCTGAGACAGGTTTTGTTCAGTCACCGGATGCACTTTGGAATGTTCTTATCCTTTCAGGTGTTATCAGTATGTTTGCATGTGCAGTTCCCATGTTCTTCTACACTCTTACAGAAAAGAGACAAAGAGAGCTTGTTGCTGAAATTGACGCAAGAAAGGCTGCTGCAAATAAATAAAAAATTAAGGGCGGTTAATCCGCCCTTGAAGCTTATAAAATAATTTTAAGGAGTATGAATATGGAGAAAAAATGGTTTAAAGAAATGTCTGTATATCAGATATGGCCCCGTAGCTTCTGCGATGGTAACGGTGACGGTATCGGCGACCTTAAAGGTATTCTTTCAAAGCTTGATTACATAAAAGATCTCGGTGTGGATGCTATCTGGTTCTCACCTCTTTATCCTTCACCTAATGCTGACTACGGTTATGACATTGCGAATTACCGCGATATTTCAGAGGATTACGGTACACTTGAGGAGTTCAAAACTGTACTTGATGAAGCTCACAAAAGAGGTCTTAAGGTAATTATGGACCTTGTAGTTAACCACACTTCAACTGAACACGAATGGTTCAAGGAAAGCATGAAGGGCGAAGACAATCCTTATCACGATTATTATATCTGGCGTAAGGGCAGAAAGCCCGGTAAAGAGCCTAATAACTGGCTTTCAACCTTCCAGGGCAAGGCTTGGGAATACTGCAAGGATATAGACAAATATTACCTTCATGTTTTTGCAAAGGAACAGCCTGACCTTAATATGGATAATCCTAAGGTACGTCAGGAGGTTAAGGATATTATCAGATTCTGGCTTGATCTTGGTGTTGACGGTTTCAGAGAAGACGTTATTACCTTTATTTCAAAAGAGCCGGGACTTCCTAATGGCTTCCCCATTCCCACAGCTTGTGGTATTGAGCATTACACAAACGGTCCTAACCTTAAAAAATATCTTAAAGAATTCAAAGAGATTTATGATGAATATGATTGCTTTACCGTTGGTGAAGCTCCTATGATGACAACAAAGAAGGCTCTTGAGTTCATTAAAGAAGGTGACGATCAGCTTCTTAATATGATGTTCCACTTTGAACATATGGGATGCGATAATATAATGACCAACTGGCTTGTTACACCTTTCAGAAAGGGCAAGCTCAAGAAGGTTTATGCTCGCTGGCAGAATGACCTTTACGGTAAAGCATGGAATGCTAACTACATTGAAAATCACGACCAGCCCAGAATCATTTCTCGTTACGGCAGTGAAAAATACCGTCAGCAGAGCGGTAAGATGCTTGCTACAATGTACATTTGCCAGAGCGGTACACCTTTCATTTACCAGGGCCAGGAAATCGGTATGACAAACCCGAAGATTGATTCTATTGAAAGATATAGAGACGTATCCTCTTTCAACAACTATGCAATGTTCAAGAAGTTCGGTATTCCTGATTCAATTATCATGAAATTCTGTATGTATGCTTCAAGAGATAATGCAAGAACACCTATGCAGTGGAGCAACACAAAAAATGCAGGATTTACAACAGCTGATGAGCCTTGGTTTGAGGTTAACCCCAACTATAGCGAAATTAATGTTGAAGCCGAGCAGAATAACCCTCATTCAATTCTTAATTATTATAAGAAGCTTCTTAAATTCCGTAAGGAAAATGATATCGTTAAATACGGTGACTTTGAACTTCTTAAAACCTGCAAGGATATCTTTGCTTATGTAAGAACCTATGAAGGTCAGAAGATGCTTGTTCTGTGCTCCTTCAGTGATAAAGAAATTGCTTTCAGAGCTCCTAAGGAATTCGATCTTAACTCTGCAGAGCTTGTTCTCTGGAACTATGATAACAATCCTGTTATTCATAACGGATTTATGACAAGACCTTATGAAACAAGAGTATATCTTATTAAATAATTAAACACATAAATATACCCGTCAGACCATTTCGGTGACGGGTATTATTTTATTGTTTATTATTAATAACCGATTGCTGTTCCGAGCATCAGTAAGCCTGAACAAGCTAAAAATTCTGCTAAAAAGAGTCTCCATGCACATTTCATATATTTTAAATAAGAAATATTTATTATACCCAGAGCAATAATCAGTAATCCGTTTGTCGGGAATAATACATTGCAAATACCGTCACTCAGACAGAAGGCAACGATAAGATTTTGTCTGCCTATATCAAGCATATCAACAAGGGGAAGAAGAATAGGCATCAGCAGGAAGGCTTTAGCTGAACCGCTTCCGATAAAAAATTCAAAAACTGAAATAGTGAGGAATATAATAATTATTGCTAAATAAGGATTTACACCGCTGATAAGATTATATACCCAATAAAGCAGAGTATCAATTATCATACCGCTTTTAAGGATATATGTAACGCTTATAATTATCATAATAATCGGAGCACAGGGAAGAATGGTTTTTGCACCTTTGCCGAATATTTTTGCAAGCTCTTTTTTGCTCAGTCCTGAAATTGCGCCGGCACGCAAGCCACCGATTGTAAACAGTATAGCCATTGAAACAAGAGGTAAATAACCGATAATGTCAGATATAGTCTGATTTTTTATAAGTATGTTTGTGAGAAGGCAGCAAACAGTTATTACCAACACTGCAATTAAAGCATATACAAAAGCTTTGGTTGCCTGTGGAAGGCTTTTATTTTCAAGTGCCTTCTTCATTTCTTCTTCATCAAGAAATCTCTTTTTAAGTTCAATATCACTTTCGTAGCATAAGGACTTTTTGGGGTCGTTTTCAATTTTTTTAGCGTATGTAATAAAAAATGCAGTAAGAACAGCATATACAGTAAGAAATACAAGTATTCTGAACATAACGCCCGAAAACATCGGTAAATTAGCCATTGACTGTGTTATGCCTACATTAAAAGGATTGAATGTTGCGGCAGCATAACCGAAGGATACGGATATGAGGCTGAAGCCGAGACCTACAAAAGAGTCCCAACCCAGAGATAATGAAATTGCAACCGCTAACGGAACAAGAGTGATCGACTCTTCAAGTATACCGGCAAAAGACGATAAGAGCATAGAAGCAAAAATTATTACCGATAAAAGGAAATACTTCTTGTCAGAAAACTTAGAAACAATTGTTGACATTATGTATTTCAGAACACCGCTTTTATCAAGCACAAGAAAAGTGCCGCCGATAATGATTATTATAAGTATAATCGCAACACCGGTCAAAGCATCTCCGGTAGCGAATATAAATGTTTCTATAGGTGATAAAAACACTCTCCAGAAGCTGTATCCGACTTCGTCCCGCGGTATTTCATGATAAGTACCGTTTATAATTGAGCCATCGGCTGCGGTGTCATATACGCCGGTAGGTACAGTTTGTGTAAGTATGCCGGCAAATATCATTACTGCAAAAAGCAAAGCTGTTATACCGATAATGGTTTTTTTATCAATTTTAATCAATGAATTATTTTCTTGTGACATTGAAGCACTTCCCTTATATTTATATATTGTTATTTATTGACATTATTTCTCTTTCAACATAAAAATTAAGCTTGTCAAAGCCGCATTTTTTAGCAAGAAGCATTCCTTCTCGTATACCGCCTCCGACATCATTGGCTGAATGTGAATCAGAACCGATTGTTATATATTGTCCGCCAAGCTCTTTATAACGCTTAATAATGTTTTCGTCAGGCATTGTTCTGCCTATAAGCTGCCTTAAACCGGAAGTGTTAATTTCAAGAGATTTTTTATGCTCTATTATAGCTTTAAGAAGCTCATCTGTTTCCTTGCTTATAACACTGTAATCAAAATCTATATTGTATTTTCCCTGAATCCGCCGCATTGGACAGGTTATATGTGCCAGAACATCAATTTCATCACAGTAAGCAATTTCTGTCAGCTGACGAAAATAGCCTCTCATAAAATCATAAACATCAATTTTATCATACTCTATTTCTTTTATATCACAACTGTATCCTTCGGGGCTGTGAATGCTGCCGAGTATAACATCGTAAGGTCGCGAATTAACAATCTTTTTAGTCAGAGTTATATCATGCAGCGGTTGAGCAATTTCAAGCCCTGTCATAACAAGAAGCTGACCTTCAAAAGCAACTCTTGCTTTACTGCATTCAAAATAAGAATGCAGCACCATATTATTATATTTATGTGTAAAAAACTTGTCAATTTCGCAGTGATCGGTAAACGCTACCGCTCTGAGATGCTTATCATAGGCCTGTTCACAAATGTACATCGGAGAATGTATTCCGTCGGGTGAATTATCTGAGTGAACATGCATATCAATTATACGCTCTTTATTCATAATAATGCTCCTGAATAATGCAATTTGAATGATTATACAATATAATTAATGATTATGCAATATATTTTCATAAATTAATTAAATAATATACATATTTTATCAGTTTACTTCCAAATAATTACTCTTATATATTACGCCTATAAACACAAAATATAATTGCAAACGCAAAAAGTATTTAAAAGGAGAGTGTACGACAATGGCAAGAAACTCAAAGAGTGCAATTCCTGAAGCAAGAGAAGCTCTTGATAAGTTCAAGATGGAAGCTGCTTCAGAAGTAGGCGTAAACCTTAAGCAGGGTTACAACGGCCACCTCACATCACGTGAAGCAGGCTCAGTTGGCGGTCAGATGGTTAAAAAGATGATCGAATCTTACGAAAAGAACATGAAATAAATTTTTTCGTAAACAGTAAGGGTATCCCGAGGGGTGCCCTTTTTTTATATAAAAAAATTGCTGTAAGTTGTTTACAGCAAAAAAATATACCCGCCGTGCCGTTCATGATGTGTATAACCTGCTCTTAGGCAGGATGGTGATTGCGAGTCAGGTTCACGCTCCCTTCGTCCGCAAGGCGGGAGGTCTGCAATCCGCTGACAAAGCGTCTCTCCGTTTAATAACTTGTTGGGTTATAACGATCATGGTAATCGAACACAGCAGGCTGTAATATTTATTATGTCCGCTTATTCCTTGATTGAATCCTCAGCTTCATATTTTTCTATGAGTCTGTCTTCAAAAATATTTCCTATTTCGTTGAATTCTTTCTCGTCTTCAATCTGTACAAGATATGTTTCGCCGTCTTCTTCTATAACCTTAAGTATAAGAACATCTCCGTCATCATCAAGAATTTCAACTTCATCATCATAAATAGGAATAAGAGCTACATATCTTTTTCCGTCATCGGTTTCAATTCTGTCAAGTTCTTCAAAAAGATGTTCAGTACCGTCATCATCAACAACACTGACAATATCCATATCCATATTAAGTTCGTCGCTCATTTTTTTGTTTTTTGCCTTTACAGGCTTCCTTTCATAATTATATGTTATCTATATTGTAATAATTTATAATCAAATTGTCAATAAAAGATTAGAAATAATAAATTGAAAAAAACTGTAAAAAGTGGTGACATTTGTGTTAATTCTGTGTTATAATGTTATATCTATAATTTAAATGATTATGTACTGAAAATCAACTGTATATATCTATAAGAAAAAATAGTAGAATATTAAGGAGAATAACTATGTCAAACTCATTGAACCCTGTATTCGGTCAATGGTATACCGACAGACAGCTCGGAAACGGAACTGACGGAAAGGTTTTTTCAATTTATAAAGAGAATTACGATGGAAGCAGAGATACATCTGTGTTGAAAATCATACGTCTTGGTGAAAACAGAAACGAAAGAAAGCTTTTTGCTGCTATGAATGATATTTCAGCCGATGAAGACGATTATTACGAAAAGATTATTAAAAGCATAAC
>JAXJQQ010000172.1:0-2185 GCA_036311065.1 Acutalibacteraceae bacterium
AGAGAAAACAGTGATGAGCTCAGTCCCGGCGTAAACAAGGTTGTACGCTGCTACATCGCTCAGAAGAGAAAGCTTCAGGTCGGTGATAAGATGGCGGGTCGTCACGGTAACAAGGGTGTTGTTTCCCGTGTTCTTCCTCAGGAGGATATGCCCTTCCTTTCAGACGGTACTCCTCTTGATATCGTTCTTAACCCCCTCGGTGTTCCCTCACGTATGAACATCGGTCAGGTTCTCGAGGTTCACCTCGGCTTCGCATGCCGTCAGCTCGGCTGGAATATTATGACTCCCGTATTCGACGGTGCTCACGAAGAGGACATCAGAGAAGCTCTTAAGATGGCAGGTATCAGCGAAACAGGTAAGTCAGTTCTTTATGACGGCCGTACCGGTGACCGCTTCGATAACGAGGTTACCGTAGGTGTTATGTACTACCTCAAGCTCCATCACCTTGTTGATGATAAGATGCACGCCCGTTCAACAGGTCCCTACTCACTTGTTACTCAGCAGCCCCTCGGCGGTAAGGCTCAGTTCGGTGGTCAGCGTTTCGGTGAAATGGAAGTTTGGGCACTTGAAGCTTACGGTGCAGCTTATACTCTTCAGGAAATTCTTACAGTTAAGTCAGACGACGTTGTCGGTCGTGTTAAGACATATGAAGCTATCGTAAACGGCGAAAACGTTCCTCAGGCAGGCGTTCCCGAATCCTTCAAGGTTCTTGTTAAGGAACTTCAGAGCCTTGGTCTTGACGTTAAGGTTCTTGATGCAGACGAGCAGGAAATTGACCTTAAGCAGAACATTGACGGCGATGAGGGTGTATCACTCCACCGCTACCACGCTGCTGAAGAAGCTGCTGCTCAGGCAGGTGAAGACGATCTTGACCTTGCAGAGGAAGGCGAGGAAGAGGATGAACTTGACCTTGACTTCGACTTCAGCGATGACGACTCCGACTTCGAGTCAGCTCAGGAAGAAGCTATTGAGGATGCATTTGATATGGATGCCTTCTTCAACGAAATGAATCCCACAATCAATGATGCAGGCTTCGGTCACGGCTTCGTTCCCGATGAAGACAATATGTAATTATAACAATCTCCCGATGCAGAAGAAATTCTGCGTCGGGGAACAACCGATTAAAACTAATAATACAGGAAAGGGCTGACTTGAATCTTATGGAAAACATAACCTTTGAATCAATCAAAATAGGTCTGGCTTCACCTGAGAAGATCAGAGAATGGTCATACGGTGAAGTAACAAAGCCTGAAACTATTAACTATAGAACCCTCAAACCCGAAAGTGACGGTCTTTTCTGCGAAAAGATCTTTGGCCCCCTCAAGGACTGGGAGTGCCATTGCGGCAGATATAAGAGAATCCGCCACAAGGGTAAAATCTGCGAAAGATGCCATGTTGAAATTACAAAGGCTAAGGTTCGCCGTGAACGTATGGGTCACATTGAGCTTGCTACTCCCGTTTCACACATCTGGTATTTCAAGGGTATCCCCTCAAGAATGGGTCTCATTCTTGATATCTCACCCAGAGACCTTGAAAGAATCCTTTATTTCGCAGCTTATGTTGTCATCAATCCCGGTACTGTTCCCAATGTAAAGAAGGGACAGGCTATTACAGAAAAGCAGTATGACGATATCAAGGAATACTACTACAATGACGAAGAGTTCAAGGTAGGCATGGGTGCAGAAGCTATCAAAGAGCTTCTTTCAGAAATTGATATTGAAGCACTCAACGCTGAGCTGCGCGAACAGCTTCAGACTGCAAGCGGTCAGAAGAAGGCAAGAATCCTCAAAAGACTTGAGGTTGTTGAAGCCTTCAAGGCATCAGGCAATAAGCCTGAATGGATGGTTCTTGATGTAATCCCCGTTATTCCTCCCGATATCCGTCCTATGGTACAGCTTGACGGTGGCCGTTTTGCAACAAGTGACCTCAACGACCTCTACCGTCGTGTTATTAACAGAAACAACCGTCTCAAGAAGCTTCTTGAGCTTGGTGCTCCTTCAATCATTATCAGAAACGAAAAGAGAATGCTTCAGGAATCCGTTGACGCCCTTATCGACAACGGCAGAAGAGGCAGACCCGTTACAGGTCCCAACAACCGTCCTCTTAAGAGCCTTTCAGATATGCTTAAGGGTAAGCAGGGCCGTTTCCGTCAGAACCTTCTCGGTAAGCGTGTTGACTACTCAGG
>JAXJQQ010000173.1:0-48390 GCA_036311065.1 Acutalibacteraceae bacterium
CTCCTTCACTTCAACATTCTGACAAAACGGAATTTCAAGTCCTCTGAGCCATCTTTCCGGGAACGGGAATGACCTTGAGGTTTCGTAAAGCTTTTCAATATTACTCTGCAAAAAGCTGTCGTCTCTGCCCTGAAGCATAAGCTCTACAAGAGTAAGAAAACCTTTATCCTTTGTTTTATACATTTTTTCCATGGTCTCTTCCATTGCTGCCCGTTTTATTACGGAAAGCTCACCTGCATCGGCAGTTTTGAAATCGGGAGACACCGGGAGAAGCTGAAAATTCTCTTTTACAAGAGAAGAGCAAAAGCTGTCAATAGTGCAGATTTTTGCATTTGGAAGAAGCATCTGCTGTTTTATAAGGTGCATATCAGAAGGATTCTGCCTGAGTTTTTCCGAAAGAGCTGCTGAAATACGCTCCTTCATCTCCCCTGCCGCAGCCTTTGTGAAGGTAACAATAAGAAGTCTGTCGGCACTGACGGGATTGAACGTATCCGTAAGTCTTCTTATAACACGCTCAACAAGCACAGCAGTTTTACCTGAGCCTGCAGCCGCAGAAACAAGAACTGAGCCCTTACGTGCTTCAATTGCGTCAAGCTGTGACTGTGTCCAGTTTCTCGACATTCTCCTCGCCTCCTTCCAGTATTCCGAGACATTCCTCATGCTTAAGCTTTTCAATATATCTCGGCTGTTTAGTTTTATTCATACATATATCACTGTAATTGCAGTAAGAACAGATATCTGTATTTCCGTTTCCGAAAACAGGCCTTGCACCCACAAAACCCTTATGGATACTGTCTCCAATCTGTTTTATATAGCCGTCAAGCCTTTGTGCCAAAAGCTCAAACTGACCGAAGGTTATGAACTGACCTGTAAGGCAGTCCTTCTTTTTATCGAATTTTGCGGGGATAAAAATTCCGTCAAGGTTTTTATCCATTCTGCGGATTACCTCCTCATCATAAAGGAGCATACCGCTCATTTTTGTATTAAGGTATCTGCCTTTGCGAAGGGCATCCTCATCACTGCCCCTTTGAGCGTTGTTAGGTACAATTCTTGCAGGGAAGTAAAGCACGCCTGACGGAATAATATTTTCATATTCTCCCTGACCGTTACGCCATATGCTTATAAGGTACAAAAGCATCTGCATATTGATACCGCCGAGAACATCGGAAAGGTTGAACTGCTTTACACCCGTTTTGTAGTCCACAACTCTGATATATCTTTTTCCGTCAAGGTCAAGTCTGTCAACACGGTCAATTTTACCCATAAACGAAGCTACGCCCTCTTCAAGGTCAATAGTGAAGGATTTAACCTTTTCATCGGGACCGATGCTGAGCTCAAAATCAGACATTTCAAATTCGCTTTGCAAAAATTCTTCAATTATTTTTTCAGTTATGCTCATAAGAATTTTATGCATACGGTTGTAAAGATAAATAAATCTTTCGCTCTTATCTTCTTCTCCGCCCATATAAGAATCAAGATACTCCTTAAGAAGTATTTTAATTTCTTCGTCAAGCTGTTCAGAAGTAAGATTCAGGAATTCCCTGCCCTTATATTTCCTTAAAAGATTTTCAAGCACATCATGGATTGCATTTCCGCTTTTTGCACCGTCAAGCTCCGCTTTGAGTCTCGGATTTGCACGAAGACCGTAACGGCAGAAATATTTAAAGGGACATTCCGTATAATTATCAAGCTGAGTTGAAGAAAAATATAGCTTTCTGCCAAAAAGTTCAAGAGCATTCTTTTCATCCTCAAAGCTGAAATTTTCACCTGAAAGAGCACTTTTAAGTATATCTATCCTGCCCTTGTATTCCTCTTTACTCAGAAAATACTTTTTAAGTGCATTAACCTCCGGCGTATCATTATGCCAATTTTTGGCCATAACCTCATAAGCCGAGCCCTCACTTTCAATAAGCTCAGCAATTTCACTTTCTGACGAAAAGCTTTCTTTAAGCACAGGCAGAATTTTTTCCACCCACTCCACACACTCTGACTTAGTCATATCCTTGCCGCTTCCGTCAGAAAGGCTGTAAGAAAGAATAAGCTTTTCACTGCAGCTGGAAAGAGCATTATAGCAAAGAAGACGTTCCTTCAGAGTAAGATCTCTGAGGTTATCAAAATCCTCTATTCCGCCCTCAGCAATCTTCAACCTTTCTCTTCGGCTGAAAATGCCGCTGTCACCGTGTGTGAGCGGAAAAACATCAGCATTCATGCCCACAAGGAAGGCTACCTTTGATTTTTTTGTAAGTGCTCTTTCAGCAGAAACGATACTTACTTCATCAAAGCCGTCAGGAAGCTTACCCAGGCTTTTTGTTGAAACCGTAATTTCAAAAAGCTCAAGGAATCTTTTTACTGTAATGTAATTTTCTCCAAGTGCCGAGCCTATTTCATCAAGGCACTCCATAAGAATATCCCACACCTGCTCCTGCTCTAAAGCAAGCTCATGTAATCCTTTTTCTTCAAGAAGAAGGGCATATTTTTTAAGGCTTTCATCCACCTTATTGTCACGAAGGAAATAATATAGCTTAGAGGCAATATCCTTGCCTTTTGAAAATTCTGTTTCCGTTCTCAGCTTTTCAACGGGTAATACTACCGCTTTTCTGTATGAATTGATTTTTCCGAGAAGCTCCAGGCTTTTTTCATCATCTCTGACACTGAAGCCGTTAGGATTTTCCTTCCATTCGCTGAGCCACTTTTTGCCGTTTATATCCCAGGCAAAAACATAATTTTCAAGAACCGATACCTCTTCGACGGTAAGCTGCGTAAGGCCCGTTTTACAGTAGCGGAAGATATAGTCCGAGTTAAAGCCCTCAGTGCAGATACTCAGAAGATTCCGTACAAAGCTGATAAGAGGCTGGTTTGAAACAGGCTGTCTTCTGTCCTCAAAAAGAGGCACACCGTATTTCTTAAGGGTTTTTTTTATGCCCGATTCATATTTTTCATCCTGACGGAAAATGACAGCGATATCACGGCAACGGTATTCGCCCGTTCTTATAAGAGCCTTGATTTTTCTGCCTACAGTGTCGCACTCGTTCTGAATACTGTTGCAGCAGATAACGGATACATTGTCACATTTATCGGTAGTTTTATAATCGGGAAGATACAGATTTTTTTCTATCGCCTCAATATCCTCGGGATAATTGTTTCTTTCAGCACGGATTGTCTCTCCGATTTCAATACCGTTGTTACCTGCAATAAGTCTCAACCTTCTTGCCGTAGCCGCAGTTACAGCAAAAGGAGAAAGGTCGCTGACACTGTCAAGGCTTTCGGCACAAAGTGTGACATATATATTATCTGCCTTTTTAAGCATTTCGCAGATAAGGCGGTATTCGCCAAAGGAAAAGGCTGAAAAGCCATCAATAACTATTGTTTTATTTTTAAAAAAATCAGTACCGGCAAGGATATCTGCAACCTCACCCAGCAAATCCCCGTCATCAAAATAGCTCTGTGTTACAACAGCGTCATAAGCACGGCAAACAAGTGCCGTCTCGCGCATTTTGGCAGATAAAACACTGTCACCAACTGTTTCGGCACATTTTTCCAGTTTTTCAGGGGTAATGCCGTTATTTTTCATTTCATCAAGCTGAGAAAGCATTTTTTGGGTAAGGGAAATTTCATTTTTATGCTTAGAGAAGGCAATCAAACTGTCGCTGACACTGTTTATGGCAACAGACATAAGTATACTTCTTACGCCCTCTCTTGCTATGGGCTTTTTTATGCCGCCGTAGGTCTGCAGAGCCATATGACAAAGCCTTAAAAAGGAGAGGACTTCAACACGGCACGCCTTCTCGGCACTCATTACGGAAAGTATTCCCTTGTCACTTTCAAAGGTAAACTGTTTGGGCACAATAAGCATAGCTTCACTGCCGTTTTCTATTGCAGTTTTCAGTATTTTATGGCCCGTGGCAGTTTTACCGCTGCCTTTTCTGCCGAGTATAAAGTTAAGCATTTTCATCTCTCCTTTTGTATTAACCGAGTTAATTATATATTATATAAAGTCTTTTTGCAATTGTATATTGTTTTTTATTGAATTTTCTTTTACTTTAATGTATAATAAACAATAATATATATAATGGAGAAGTGTTGTTATGAAAACTTACCGTATACACCTTATAAGACACGGACTTACACAGGATAACCTTAGCGGTGTTTATGCCGGTCATACTGATACTCCCCTTTGCGAGGAAGGAAGAGAACAGATTCAGAAAATGAAAGAGGACTACATATATCCTCAGGCAGATTTTGTTTTTGCTTCACCGCTTAAAAGATGTACCGAAACTGCAGAGATTATCTATCCCGGTATTAAGGCCATTGCCGTTGACGGACTTACCGAATATAACTTTGGTGAATTTGAAGGTCAGACCGCTGAGTACCTTCACGAAAAGCAGCCCCTTTTTGACCGTTGGCTCAAGGGAGAAAAAGGCATTGCACCGCCCTTTGGCGAAAGCAATGAGGAATTTGCAAAAAGAGTTTGCGAAAGCTTTGTTAAAATAGTTGACGGTATTTTAAAAACAGGCAGTGATAATGTTGCAATAGTAACCCACGGCGGTGTTATTTCAACAATTATGTCCAACTTTGCCCTGCCTGAGGCCTCAGCCGCTGAATGGCTTACACCCCAGGGCTGCGGATATACCCTTTTAGCTTCACACTTTCTCTGGATGCAGGGGCACAAGCTTGAAGCGATAAAGGAAATACCTGAAATGCCGAAGAGTGAATCGGAAGGTAATTATTATGACGGATGGGATTACTATCCCAACGACGACGATTTTGATATAAGCGAATATCTTAATGATTGATAACGTATCAGGAGAAACGAATGAATATTCTTGTTTTAGGTGACGTGGTCAGTGATATCGGCTGCGATTTTGTAAGAAAAAAGCTCCCGGCTTTCAAAAAATTCAAAGGAATTGACTTCTGCATTGCAAACGGAGAAAACTCAGCCGCAGGCAACGGCATTACTCCCTCCTCCGCCGATGAGTTGTTTTGTGCAGGTGTTGATTTCATAACTACGGGGAACCATGTTTACAGACGCAAAGAGGTATATGACCTTCTTGACGAAAGCGACTTTATAATAAGACCTTATAATTTTCCTGAAGGCAACCCCGGAAAAGGCTTTAAAATTGTTGACTGCGGCAGATATTCCCTTGCCGTTATAAACCTTATGGGCACAATGTTTATGGATTCTCTCGGCAATCCCTTTTATGCCGTTGACAAAGTTTTAGAGGAAGTCAAAGGCAAAACCGATATAATTCTTGTTGACTTTCACGCTGAGACCACCTCAGAAAAGCAGGCTATGGGTTACTACCTTGACGGCAGAGTTTCAGCCGTTTTCGGAACACACACCCATGTTCTGACCTGTGACGACAGAGTGCTTAAAAACGGTACGGGTTACATTACCGATATTGGTATGTGCGGTGTTACGGACAGTGTACTCGGCGTTAAAAAAGAGCTGATAATAGAAAAATTCAGAACAAATATGCCTGTACGCTTTGATGCCGCCTCAGGAGAATGTATGATAAACGGATGTATTTTTACAATTGACGAAAAAAGCGGAAAATGTCTTTCAACGGAAATTGTCCGTTTTAATTAAAAAGGAATTGATATAAATGAAAAAATATATTGCTATGATTATAGCACTGTTCGCTGTTCTTATTGCACTTTCTTTATTAACGGATAACGGCGATGTTACAACAACTACTACCGTACCGAGCGAAGAAACAACAGAAGCCGAAACCACTGAAGATAAAGAAGAGGATAAAATCACAATAGGATATTTTGAGCAGAAGTCTCTTAATCCTTATATTACGGACAGCCCGACAAACAGAAACGTTGCCTCCCTTGTTTATGACGGACTGTTTGTGCTTGATGAAAATTATAAGCCTGAGCCCGTAATTGCTCAGAGCTCTGAAATCAAAGACGGTAAGCTCACGGTTTATCTTTGCCCCGATATCTGTTTTTCATCAGGCTCTCCCCTCACCCCTTCAGATGTTGTTTATTCCTACAATGTTGCAAAGCAAAGCTCGTACTATGCTCCGAGACTTGAAATATTTACAGCGGCAGTTTCAGGCACTGACTGTGTTGTTTTCTCTTTAGCAAATGAAAATGCTTATGCAGAAAGCTGCCTCACCTTCCCCATTGTTCAGGCCGGTACAGCCGTAAACGATATTCCCACAGGCTCAGGACGCTATGTTCTTGAATCCGATGAAAGCGGCAAGCATCTCACCGTTAACGAAAACTCCACAAGAAATGAAGCTATGAATACATCAAGTATTTCACTTATTCCCATAACCTCAGAAAAAGGTGAGCTTTATATGCTCCAGTCCGGTGACCTTTCTTATTTCTACGATGATCTCAGCGACAGCCAATACACAAAAATAGGTGCAAATATGCTTCGCGTTCCTTTAAACAATCTTGTTTATTTAGGAATAAAGTCCTCTTCAAAATTCATGTCTGACAAGGCGGTAAAAAAAGCTGTTGACCTTGCAATTGATAAAATGACAATTGCCGAAGCTGCTTACAGCGGTATGTGCAGGGCAACAGATATGCCCTTCAACCCTGATTGGTACGCTCTGTCACCTTTACAGACTTCAACACACACATTTTCAACCCTTAAAGCTGCACAGACCCTTGAGGATGCAGGATATATATATGCTTATAAGCATAACAAGTTCCGTTCAAAGAATTTTGAATTTCTTGAAATCACAATGCTTGTGAATGAAGAAAACGAAAACCGTGTTATATGTGCCAACCATATTCATGACAGTCTTGAAAATATAGGTATTGATGTACGGCTCAGCATTCTGCCCTACGAAGAATATACAGAGGCACTTTACAACGGTGAATTTGATATTTACCTTGGTGAAGTCAAGCTCCCCGCAAGTATGGATCTTTCCTGCTTTTTTAAAGAAAATGCAGCAGCGGGATACGGTATAGACTCCGGATCAACCGTCGCTAAGGCTTTTACTGATTTTTCTCAGGGCAAAACAGATATTTCTACATTTATAAAGGTGTTTGATGATTCAATGCCCTTTATACCCATTTGCTTCCGTGACGGTGTTGCATACTATTCAAGAGAAATTACCTTTGAAGGCTCGGTAACGGAATATGAGCCCTTCCTGAATGCCTATTCATGGGCTCTCGCCGCCTCAGCTCAATAAACAATAAAAAAGGAGGGATAAAAATGACGGAAACACCTGTAAAATATGTCAAAGGCGTTGGTGAAAAAAGAGCCCTGCTTCTTTCAAAGCTCGGAATAAACACCGTTTCTGACCTTGTTCATTTTTATCCCCGTACCTACCTTGATTTCACTGTGCTCACTCCCATTGTAAAGCTGATACCGGATACAGTATGCTGCTTTTCTGCAGTTGTGGGATATACCCCCGTAAAAAATGAAATCCGCAAAAATATGACTGTTTACAAAACCATGGTAACCGACGGTGTCGGCGGAGTCAACATTACGATATTCAACAATTCTTACCTGGCTGAGAGTCTTGAAGCAGGCAAGGAATATATTTTTTACGGTAAGGTTACGGTTAACCGTTCGTCTTTTGAAATGACCAACCCGCTTATAGAAAGTGCAGACGGTGAGCTTTCAATGCTCCCCGTTTATCCTCAGACCGCTAACCTTAATTCAAGAGCCATTGGCAAAATCATTCAGAACGCCCTTAAAATATACGACGAAAAGGGTTCACCCGATATTATTCCCGACAGAATAAGACAAGGATTCAACCTCTGCCACAAGCAGTTTGCACTGAAATCCATTCACAACCCGTCAGGACAGAAGGACCTTGAAATTGCAAGAAGAAGGCTGATTTTTGAAGAGCTTCTTACACTGCAGTTAGGTATGCGTAAGCTCAAAAGCCGTGACAGAGGACAAACGGATATAATAATAAAAAACGATTGCAGGCAGGAGTTTTTGTCACGCTTACCCTTTGAACTTACGGCAGCGCAGAAAAAAGCCCTTGACGATTGTTTGCACGATATGAAGCAGAGCACCCCTATGAACAGACTTGTTCAGGGTGATGTCGGCAGCGGAAAAACCGCCGTTGCAGCCTGCCTTTTATATGTAGCGGCAAAAAACGGTATTCAGGGTGCTTTTATGGCACCTACAGAAATTCTGGCACAGCAGCACTACGAATCGCTTACAAAGCTGATGGCTGATTCCGATGTACTCATAAGCCTTCTTACAGGCTCTGCAACCGCTAAGAATAAAAAAGCAGCCAAAGAACTGATAAAAAACGGCGAAGCAGATATTGTAATCGGTACTCACGCCCTTCTTTCAGAGGATGTTGAGTTTCATAGGCTCGGTCTTGTTGTAACTGACGAGCAGCACCGTTTTGGTGTTGCTCAAAGAGGAGCTCTCGCCTTTAAGGGTAACAGCCCTCACACCCTTGTTATGAGTGCAACACCGATTCCGAGAACGCTTTCACTTATCATTTACGGCGATCTTGACCTTACGGTAATTGACGAGTTACCCAAGGGAAGACAGAAAATTTCCACCTATGCCGTTGATTCATCCTACCGTCAGAGAATATACAATTTTATAAAAAAGCACCTTGATATGGGACTGCAAAGCTATATAGTCTGTCCCCTTGTTGAAGAAAGCGACACCGCTGAGCTTACCGCTGCAACGGATTATGCCCGTGAATTGCAGGAAAAGGATTTCCGTGACTACAGGGTAGGTCTTCTTCACGGAAAAATGAAGGGCAAGGAAAAAGAAAAGGTTATGGCTGATTTTGCCAAGGGTGAAATTCAGCTTCTTGTTTCAACAACGGTAATTGAAGTCGGCGTGGATGTGCCGAACTCCGTAATTATGGTTATTGAAAATGCAGAACGCTTCGGTCTTTCACAGCTTCATCAGCTCAGAGGCAGAGTCGGCAGAGGAAAGCACAAATCCTATTGCGTTCTTATAAGTGATGCCGAAGGAGAAAGCACAAAATCCCGCCTTGAAATAATGTGCAGGACAAATAACGGCTTTATAATAGCCGATAAAGACCTTGAGCTACGCGGACCCGGTGACTTTTTCGGTTCAAGACAGCACGGCCTTCCGGAGCTTAAAATTGCCGATTTTGCACAGAATATGGATATAGTAAGAGAATCAAAAGCGGCTTGTGAGCTTATACTCAAGGATGATCCCGATTTATCGGAAAGAGAAAACAAGCCCTTGCTTGAAGCTGTTAAAAAGCTTTTCAGCAACGATAAAAATATAAGCCTTAACTAACATAAAGCCTGACCCGGAGAAAGGAATTACAAAATGAAAAAAATTGCCTCTTTTACAATTGACCACACAATTCTTCCCAAAGGTATGTACCTTTCAAGAGTGGATGCAAACACCGTAACCTATGACATCAGAACACGCAGACCCAACAGAGAAGATGTTATGGATAACGGCGGTATTCACACCCTTGAGCACCTTTTTGCAACCTATGTAAGAAACAGTGAATTTTCCGATAAGATAATTTATTTCGGGCCTATGGGCTGCAGAACGGGATTCTATTTCATTACAACGGATACCCTTTCAAAAAAAGATGCTATTGAGCTTACAAAGTCTGCTCTTGCCTTCTGTGCAGATTTTGAAGGTGAGGTTCCCGGTGTTTCGGAAATTGAATGCGGAAACTACCGTGACCACAACCTTGAAAGTGCAAAAAACGAAGCCTCTGCAATGGTAAGAGTGCTCAAAAGCTGGACAGAGGAAATGCTTGTTTACCCAACCAAATAAACCCGTTTGCAATTAAAAATCATATGTGATAGAATAAAGGAAAATAAGGAGGTGATAACCGTGCAGAACAAAGATAATTCCGTACCTCAGGCAACGGAAAATACAATCAGCTTTAACCTTAAGGACAGCTATTTTGACGATGAATTCATTTATCCTCAATATATCCAGAGTGAAGATATAGCCTTCATTTTACCCACAGAAGAAGATGAAGCCGTTTGTGAAGCTTCAATTGAGGCAGATACAGCTGAAAGCCTGCCCTCCCATGATGTAAAAAGCAGTGCACGGAAAATATCACCCGAAGAAATACTCAGAAAAGCAGTTGATATCGTTTATAGCGTTGGCGATGATGCCATTGAGCTTTTCAAGTGGCTTTTAAAGAAAACAGGGCCGTTCATTCTTCTCCCCTTCGCTGTTCTTTCTGCATTTATTTCAAAAGCCTTACGGAATCTGCGTAAAGCAATTTCAGAAAAGCCCTCAGGCTTTAAAAATGAGCTTAAGACTTATATCGGTGAAGAGGAAAATAAAAGTGCATATATCAAAGCATTTATACTTTACCTTTTTAAAGGTAAGCGCTTATTAAAGTCAGCCGTAAATCTTACTTTTCCGCTTATTGCCATTGTTATTGTTATGAATGTTTACGGCAATTTCAAGGATTCGGTTTATGCCCTTGAGGTTTTATATAACGGCAAATCAATAGGCTTTGTTGAGGATAAAAAGGTTTTTGAAGACGGCAAAAAACAAGCCCTCACCCTTTTATCCACGGGTATTCAGCAAGAAGAACAGAGTATTATTGCCGAACCCGTTTACAAGGTAAAAAGGGTTGCAGTAAATGAACTCAGCAATTCCGGTATGGTAAGTGAGAGCATCATTTCAAGCTCTGATATTTCATATGTAAGAGCCTGCGGAATATATATTGACGGTGTTTTTCTCTGTGCGGTAAAAAATGAATCTGATGCACTTACAGTTTTTGAAACACTTCTTGAGCCATACATCAAAAAGGCAGGCTCAACAGAAAGCGTTGCTTTTGTTGAAGAGATAGAATATGTTCAGGGTCTTTATCCTGAAAACAGTGATCTTATCTGGAGTCCGACGAAGCTGCTTGAAACACTTTCCAATCCCATAAGCAAAGCTAAGTACCATAAATTCAAAAAAGGCGACACTGTAAAAAAGGTTGCTAAAAAATACGGACTTACCGTGGCACAGCTTAAAGCACTCAACCCGAAAAAGAACTTTAAAAACACTAAAAAGCTCGGCAAGCTTCTTGTAGCACGTCAGGAAAGCTATGTACGTATAAAATTTATGCGAACAAGGATAAAAACCCAGACTCTGCCCTTTGAAACAATTAAAAAGAACAGCTCATCCCTTGCAAAGGGCACAAGCAAAACCTACCAGAACGGCAAAAACGGCAAAAAGACTATCACGGAGCTTGTGACATATATTGACGGCAAGGAATCATACACAACAGTAATTTCTGAGAAAATCACACAGTCACCCGTAAACAAAATTATTCTTGTAGGAACAAAGTCTTATACGGCTTCTTCAAGCGGTTTCACCTGGCCCACAAGAGGTGCTTACTCCATATCATCCCACTACGGATACAGAAGTGCAAGTATTTCAGGCTGGTCCTTCCATGGCGGTACTGATATTGTTAAAAGCGGTGGCGGCTCTTCGGGTATTCCCGTTGTTGCGGCTGCATCGGGTGTTGTTGAATATACTCACAGCGGTTATTCAGGCTACGGTCACACTGTTGTTATAAACCACGGTGGCGGAATAAAAACCCGATATGCACATATGTATCCGGGCTCAATCTGTGTAAGAGCAGGTCAGAATGTTTCTAAGGGTCAGCAGATAGGCAGAATCGGTTCAACAGGCAACTCAACAGGTCCGCACCTGCACTTTGAGGTACTGCTTAACGGCTCAAAGGTCAATCCGATGAGATATATAGGCTGATAAACTCAATATCATAATAAAAAAGGAGCTGATGCTCCTTTTTTTATTGTTATTTTATTGAAGTATATTTTCTTTTGTGTTAATATATAGGGGTACATAAATTTTTAAAAGTCAAGGAGGCAAAATATGAAACTTCCGGCATATCCGATTGCTACTATCGATCCCCATTTCAGTATCTGGTCAAGAACTGACAACATCAATGAATCCGACACATTTTTGTGGTGCGGAATCAGAATGAAAATTGACGGTCTTCTTCACCTTGACGGTGAAACCTTCCGTTTCCTCGGCAAGAGTGATTACAGTGAAATTCCGCAAAAGGATTGCAAAATATCACCCTATTTCAGTGAATACATATTTGAAAATGAAAAGGTGCGTCTCAGCTTTAAAACCTGGTCACCCTTCCTTTTTGACGATTTCTGCCTTCTGAGTGCTCCTGTTGCTTACTTCAATGCAACCGTTACCTCTCTCGACGGTGAAAAGCATCAGGTTTCAGTATCCTATCTTGCAGACAATGAGCTTTGCGGCAGCAGTAACCACAAAAAAATCACAAAATATACCGACAACTGCGGCGGAACAAAGTTTGCAGTTATGGGTCTTACCAAGCAGGATCCCCTTCATACCTCAGGTGACACATACCGTGCCGATTGGGGCTATGTCTGCCTTATGGGTGGTGAAGTTTCCACCGATAAAAACGGCATAAGCGTAAAAAGTGAAACCAAGAACGTTAAGAAAGCTGAGTTCACATCAGTTATCGGCTATGACGATGTTTATTCCATCAACTATTTCGGTGAAAAGCTCAAGGGCTTGTGGACGGAAAAATTTGATTCAATCGGCAAGGCAATGAAATACTGCCTTACTGAAGAAGATGAGCTTTCAGCACGTCTTAAGGCTCAGGAAAAGATGATTCTTGAAGACAGCAAGCAATTCGGCAAGGACTATCAGGCTATTCTTTCCGCCGCCGCAAGACAGGTGCTTGCAGCACACAAGCTTGTAAGAAACGGCAAGGGACAGCTTCTTTATATGTCCAAGGAATGCCATTCAAACGGCTGCATCAATACCGTTGACGTTTCATATCCCGCTGCTCCTATGTACTTGCTTTACACTCCCGAACTTATAAAAGCTATGCTTGTAGGTATTTTTGAATTTGCTAATATGCCCTTATGGAAGGAGGATTTCGCTCCTCACGATATAGGACGCTATCCCCTCGCCTGCGGTCAGGTTTATGCTCTCATTCCTCAGGCACACCTTCTTCCCCACTCATACACATACAAGCGTATTTACAAGGCAAAGGGCACAAAAATGTATATGCCTCAGTTCCAGATGCCCGTTGAAGAATGCGGAAATATGCTTCTTCTTACCTATTCATACTACAAGGTGAGCGGAGATAAGCAGTTCCTTTCTGATAACTACTATACTCTCAGCAAGTGGGCTGACTACCTTAAAAAGAAGGGTGTTATCCTTGATACTCAGCTTTGCACTGACGACTTTGCAGGCCACAGCAAGAAGAATGTTAACCTTGCAATAAAGGCGGTTATGGGTCTTGCCTGCTTTGCCAGAATTTCCGAGGAACTCGGTCTTAACGGTGACTTTATGGAAACTGCAAAGAAATATGCCGACGAGCTTACAAACGCCTGCACAACCGATAAGGGACATCTTCCCTTCAGTGTTGACAAAAAGGACTCCTGGAGCCTTAAATACAACCTTGTATGGGATATTCTTTACGACTTCAATCTCTTCGATAAAGAGATTTACAAGGCAGAAACAGAAAAATACCGTCAGCAGCTCAACGCTTACGGCGTTCCCCTTGACTACCGCCGTGACTTTACAAAAACCGACTGGGAGCTCTGGGCAGCCTGCCTTGACGACAGCAAGGAAAATGTTGCCGCATTCTCAAAGTGTATCTGTTCTTACCTCAGAGATACAAAGGACAGAAACTGCTTCACAGACTGGCACGAAACAAAAGAACCAAAGCAGAGCGGCTTTGACCACAGAACTGTTCAGGCAGGACTTTGGATGCCCGTACTGTTCAGTAAGTTTGGGAAATAAAAAACATATAGATAAAAAAAGCGTTGTGCCGATCGGCACAACGCTTTTTATGTAGCTGTTATTATTCAATAGCTTCGAGTCTCTGTCTGAACTCTTCAATCTTTTCCTTTGAGTAGATCTTTGAAAGAACTACCATACCCATATTAGGTGTGAAGCCCATTGTAAGAGCAAGGTTCTTCATGGGGTGGTTCATAATTTCAGGGCAGAGGTCATTAACAATCTCCATAACCTGAGGGTCCTTCATAAGTACGCTGAATTTTGTGTCGAAAGAATACTTAGACATATTATTTATCTCCTTTTTTATATATGCGGTAACAGCAGTCCTGCACCGAAGGTGCCCTGACTACTGACTACTCACTACTGACTACTTTTATTTAATCTGCTGACCGAAAGCAATACCTTTTTCAAGGGCTTTCATATTCATTTCAAGGATTTCAGGCTTCTTTGCCTTGAACTTTTCTTCAAGGGAAGCAACAAAGATATCCTTGCTTACGATTTCTGTTGCACCGATAAGAGCACCGATGATAACAATGTTTGCAACCTTGATGTTACCAACCTCAAGAGCGATATCATCAACGGGAACTGCGATAACCTTAACATCGTCTCTGTTAATTTCAGAGGTGATACGGCTTGAATTCACAACAAGAATTCCGCCTTCTTTGATATCATCCTTGAACTTGTTATAAGCCTGCTCATTCATTGCAACAAGGTTGTCACACTTTTTGGTAAGGGGTGAAACGATTTCATCGTCACTGATGATAACAGTACATTTTGCACTGCCGCCACGCTGTTCGGGTCCGTATTCGGGAAGGAAGGTTGCGTGCTTTTCCATATCAATTGCGGCGTGGGCCATCATCATACCTGCTGACATAATACCCTGACCGCCTGAGCCTGAAAATACAAATGATTTTTTCATTATGCGTCAGCCTCCTCATCTTTATAAATACCCGGCTTGAAGTAAGGAATAGTGTTAGTATTCATATAATCAATAGTATCAAGAGGGCTCATACCCCAGTTTGTGGGGCAGTTTGTAAGAAGCTCAATGAAGGTAAAGCCTTTACCTTCAAGCTGCATCCGGAAAGCCTTTTTGATGCCCTTCTTTGCATCCATAACGCCCTTGGGGCTGTTGAGTGCATATCTTGCAACAAAAACGGGAGCCTTAAGTACAGAGATAAGCTCACACATCTGAAGAGGATAACCTGTTGTTTCTGCATCACGGCCGAAACGGGTTGTTGTTGACTTCTGACCGATAAGGGTTGTGGGAGCCATCTGACCGCCGGTCATACCGTAGGTCTGATTGTTTGCAAACACAACGGTGAAATTTTCACCTCTGTTTGCTGCAGACATAATTTCTGCAAGACCGATAGCAGCAAGGTCGCCGTCACCCTGGTAGGTGAAAACGAGTCTGTCGGGCATACTTCTTTTTACACCCGTTGCAACTGCGGGAGCGCGTCCGTGAGCGGAACCGATAACGTCTCCTGCCCAGGAATAAAGGTTAAGAGCAGAACAACCAACGGATACAACATTGATTGCATTTTCCTTCTGTCCAAGCTCATCAATTACGTCAGCAACAAGTCTTGTTGCAAGGGCGTGCATACAGCCGGGGCAATAGCCTGTTGCCATAGGCATAAGTGATGAAGGTCTTTTGTATTCAGCCATGATTATTCTCCTCCCTTCACAATTTCTGCAATTGCATTATATACACCTTCGTCATCAAGGAGCATACCGCCTGATCTGCCGTATTCGTGTACGGGGCAGCGGCCCTTGACCTGAAGCTCGATATCGTCTCTCATCTGAGCGGGAATTGTCATTTCGATATCAATAATTCCCTTAACCTTGCCGTAATCAAGGCCGTCAAGACTTGCCTTGGGGAAGGGATAAAGAGTAATGGGACGGATCATACCAACCTTATAGCCTTCCTCACGAAGAGTGTTGATTGCTTCCTTTGCAACTCTTGCTGCAATACCGTAAGCTACAACAACATACTCTGCATCCTCAACCATATATTCTTCAACCTTAACATCGGTCATTTCCCACATCTTGTAGCTCATACCCTTGAACTTATTGAGCATTTCAAGAGCCATTTCGGGAAGAATGGGAGTAATCATATGGGAATCGGTTCTGCCGTTTCTTCTGGAAAGGTCCCAATCTTCGGTAACCTGATAGTTAAGTTCCTTAGGCTCGGGAAGAACAACCTCTTCCATAATTGCACCAAGGCAACCGTCCATAAGGATAAGAACGGGGTTTCTATCTCTTTCAGCATATTCCCAAGCGTTATATGTAAGGTCAACTGCCTCCTGAAGAGTTGCGGGGGCAAATACCATTGTGCGGAAGCCGCCGTGGCCGAGAGCCTTTGTAGCCTGAAGATAGTCAGACTGTGCAGGCTGAATTGAGCCGAGACCGGGGCCGCCTCTTGAAATATTAACGATAACAGCGGGAAGCTGTGCGGATGCAAGGTATGAGATACCTTCAGCCTTAAGGCTGATACCCGGGCCTGAGGAACTTGTCATAGCTCTTGTGCCTGTTGCGGCAGCACCGTAAACCATATTGATTGATGCAACTTCACTTTCGCCCTGAACAAATGCACCGCCTACCTCAGGAAGTCTCCATGAAAGATATTCGGGAATTTCATTCTGCGGAGTGATGGGATAACCGGCAAAGAAACGGCATCCGCCACGTACTGCGGCTTCAGCAATAGCTTCACAGCCCTTCATAAATCTTTTTTCCATTATGCATTATCCCCTTTCCTTAAGCATTTTTAGCGGCAACTTCAATTGCTGCTTCAGGACACATAAGTGCACATATTGCACAGCCGTTGCATGCGCTTGCGTCTGTCTGTACGGGATAGAAATGACCTTTCTCTGATCTTTCCTTACCCATTTCGAGAATGTGCTTAGGGCAGAACTTAATGCAGTAACCGCAGCCTTTACACATCAGTGAATTAATGGTAATCATCTGGATCTGTCTCCTTTAACTTCCTTTGTAAGGAATTTTAATTATAACATTATAATTATAGCACAGCAGCCTGAGTTTGTAAATGCACAAACTCAGGCTATATGTAACAATTTTATGAAATCTTACCCTCTGCTCTTGCCTTTTCGGGATCTGCCTCAGTAAGCTTCATAAAGTCAATTTTCATAAGCGGTGTCTGAGGAAGCTCATCCATAAATACAAAGTCTCTGGGTACATAGAATTTTGAAAATTCCTTTTCAAGGGTTTCGCTGATTTTTGCCTTGAGTGCTTCTGTATCGGTATTCTTTTCATTCAGAGAAGCATAAAGACGAACCATTGATCTGCCGTTATCCCAGCCCTGAACAGCACAACATTCGTTGATTTCAGAGAATTCACCAACAACTCTTTCAATATCGGTGGGATATACATTGTAGCCTGCAATGATGATAAGTCTCTTCTTTCTGCCTGAGAAATGGAAGAAGCCTTCTTCATCCTTATAGCCAAGGTCACCGGAAAGAACCCATTTTGTGCCGTTTTCATCGGTGTAAAGACCGTAGTCCTCTGCTTCACCTTCCATATAGTAGCCCTGCATAATTGTGGGACCTGAAATTACAAATTCGCCAACGGTTCCGTCGGGAACTTCCTTATGGTCATCGTCCCAGATCTGAACGGTTACGCCACGGATGGGCTTACCGATTGAGCCACGCTTATGCTCAGTGCCTGTGTTGGTTGTGCAAACTGAGCCGATTTCTGTAAGACCGTATCCCTGAAGAAGTCTGCCGGTTGCGCCCCACTTTTCAAAGTAGGAGTTGAACTCGTCAATAAATCCGTCGGAAATATCGTCACCGCCGCAGAACATAAGACGTACACGTGAAAGATGAGGACCGTCAAAGTGCTTATCCTTCATAAGCTTCTGGAACATAAGAGGAATACCGCCGAAGCCGACAACATTATACTTTCTCATAAGCTTTGTGAAGATTTTAGCGTCGAACTGCATCATAGGAATGATACATGCGCTGTTACACATTGCCATATGTACTGCAAGGCAAAGACCGAAGCAATGGAAAAGAGGAAGAACGATAACTTCACATTCGTTACCGGGATCGTGGATTTCGTCGATATCGGAAACTCTCCATGAAAGCTCGTTGATAGCTCTTGAGGTAAGCTTGATTGTTTTGCTCTTACCTGTTGTACCGCCACCGTTAAGATAAACAGCTACATCGTCTGCATTATTTGAAACAACCTCAGGGTTGCTGTGCATTTTCATTGCATCCTTAAAGCTTGTATAATTAGTGAACTTGCTTACAAGAAGCTTTTTAACAATGCTCTCACCGAACTTGCAGCCGGCTTTCTTAAAGCCTTCTGAATAGTCTGATGATGAACATACAAGGCAGGGAATACCGAGCTTGTTGATAGCTTCAATATGGGTCTTGCCCTTAGCAAGAAGAATATCAAGCACCATAACACCCTTTGAGTGTACGAGCTCAAGCTGTTCTGTAAGATAATCTGTACCCATAAGGGGATGTACGAAAGAGGTTATTACACCGATTTTGTTAAGAGCATAAAAAGCGATAATGCTCTGCATTGTTGTGGGCATAAAAATGGTGTAAACATCGCCCTTTTTAAGGCCGAGGCCCTTCTGGAAATAGGCAGCAAGACGATTTATATCTCTGAGAACCTCAGAGCGAAGATAATTCACGCCGAAATGCTGCATCATGTAAACATCGTCAAAACGGCTTGTGCAGTATTCAAGATATTCTACACAGTTAAGATTGTTTGGTGCAGGTATCATATTTTTTTCTCCTTTAGTTGTTCAATTCGACATATTAAACAAAATAATTAAATATGTCGCATTTTTATTATAGCAACATACTATACAATTTTGTTAATTATTTTTCGGCTTTTTGTAAATATGTTGTTAACAGAGTTAAATAAACTATTCATAGAATTACAGGTAAGCGAAGATACCGCTCACCTGTAAAAACTAATAACCTTAAAGTAATCAACGTGCTCCAAACATCGTTGAAGTAACATATTCATAAATATCATGCCTGCAGTTTCCCATAGGAAGGTAAAACTCTTCCATTCTCTTTTTGTATATTTCTTCGGGGACAAAATTATTTTTGAATATTTTTTCAAGTTCTTTCACTGCTTTTTCCGGATCCGTAACCATAGGACCGAACGCCTTATCAAAAGGCAGATCAAGTTCTCTGTAAAGATTCATACCAGACTTAAACTGAATATAGTCGGGAACAAAGTACAGTATCGGTCTGTTAAGAAAAGCATAATCGAAAACAAAAGAAGAAAAATCAGTAATAAAGACTTTATAATTTTCAAGATTAACATCAGAATTTACAAAGTTTATTCTTTTATTATCTGTTTTGAAAATACCGGAAACAATATTATTTACAATCGGGTGCATTTTGACATCAAGAATAAGGTTGTATTCTTCAAGAAGCTGAGCAAGTTTTTTGTCATTTATAAAGCTTTGGAAATTAACAAAGTAATCACATGACCTGAAAAAGCTCTCGCTGATATGATAAGTATTCGCCGTAACATTCTTTGCAAAATAGCTTCTCCATGACGGGGCCAGCAATATTCTGTTTTCCGAATCAGCATTCCGGTTTATAAATTCATATCTCGGCATACCGCACTTAATCAAATCTTCTTCTCTGTAGGAATATTTTCCTGTTAAGTTTTCTATTTCAAAATTTGAAGAAACCAGAACCTTATCACAATGAGCGTTTTCAGACGAATATTTATTTACATAATTCGCATGTAAAACACCGTGCTGCATATAAATAACTCTGAAATGCTCAATATCGTAAAAATCAAGTTCCTCCTTATTTGTTTCAAAAGGAGAAACAGAATCCCTACCAAAAAATGAACTGAAAATCATTTCAGCTGAAAGGTACAGTAATTTATGTATCTCACTTCCGTATTCAACAAGAAAAGGTATCTGCTCAGGCGTGAAAAGATGCTCTATTTCTTCTATGGGCCTTGTATAAATATAATATCTTAACACTCCGTCGTTCTTTTCAAAATCGTGCACAAACTGATAATAACCATTGTCCTTCAGCACTGTTCCCATATCGGAATAAAGCCATATTCTGTTATTGTAACGATGGTCAATAGCGTTGTTTTTCAGCCTGCTGATTTCTTTGTTGTGCCCTCTGAGAACAATCTGAGCCTTTTCAAACTCGTATATTTCTTTCTTTGTCTTTTTGGTAAAGCTGATTATATTACTGTTAAAGCTGATAATATATCTTCCTCTGGCATAGTTGTAAAGCCTGATTTTGTGCCTAAAAACAGCATACTCCATAAAATTAACAATAACATTATGTTCAAAGCAATCAACCGTGCAGCTGAAAGAAATGCTTTTAACCTTTTCAGGATCAAGTAAATAATCAAAGCCGTAAATTTTATTTGTCATTATATTGGTAGCAACATAGCTGTATTTTGACCTGAATACTTCCAATCTTTTCTTGGAGCTTTCATTTTCTATAACATAAAATTCCGGTTCCTCATCAATGTAATCATAAATAGATGATTCAATTACACCTCTGACTCTGAAAAAGCCATTATCTGTCTGCTCTATTTTCACTATACGTATAGTTGTCTGTTTGCCCTTTTCTATCGTCTTTCCGTTAACCACTATATCCATTGAGTCTTCAGTTACATATGCGGTAGGATAAGCATTTGGCTTAAGATTAAGCCAATAATGGATATGTTTTTTATTTATAGACGGATTTGAAACAATAATGTCAACATCCACACGGGCAAGAAGCTTTTTTATTCTTTCCATAGCCTTTTCAAACTGCTCATCACTGTAATGGAACGGATACAGAATCTTATTAGTAAGCTTCCAGCGCAGGTCATGGAAAAATATCGCCTGATAATATTTAGGAACAGTATCCTTATATCTTGCAAACAATGATTCAAAATAATTCATACTTTCTTCAAAAAGATAGTATGCATGGAATTTAGTCGCAACTGCACTGTTATCATTATTCCTGTTATATAAATATGTTGCTTTGGAGCAATAACCGATTTTAAGCTTTTTTTCAAGAATGCGGTTTATATATTCCTGGTCCTCCTGATGTTTCATATTTTCATTGAACAGCATATTGCTTTCGCCCATATTTTTTACACATATGTTCATTGTTGTCTGGATAACATATGGTGTTTTCTCGAGGTCATAAATGCCTGTAGCTTTTAAAATTTCCTTATACCGTGCGTGAGGCTTGAGATTTTTACCGTCCTTATAAGGCTGTATAAAATAAGTAACCATATCAACCTTATCATAAACAGAATCAAAAAAATCAGCTAAACTTTCAACAGATTCCGGTGTAAGCATATCATCGGAGTCAAGGAATAAAATGTATTTTCCTGATGCCATTTTTATACCCATATTTCTTGTGTTTGAAACACCGGTGTTCTCTTTTTCAACATATTTTATAAAGCTGTACTTCTCACTGTATTTCCTACATATCTGAGCGCTGTTATCGACGGAGCCGTCATTGAGAAGAATGATTTCGATTGTATTTTTGTCAATGGTCTGCCGCAAAAGAGAACCTATGCAATCATCCAAAAACTGTTCTGCATTATATACAGGCACTATTATTGATACTCTATATAAAAATTCCACTGTTATTACCAACTTCCTCAGAGTGACATTTTCCTGTTTTTTAATCATATTTCGTCAATCATCTGTTAAATCTATTTTATTTTTATTACATACAGATGAACTTTCTGAACCTGTGTTTTTTAACCAACCTGAAAACTAATCTTTTTTCATTATAATACTCATCTATATTGCTTAAAACAAAATCAGCTATAATCTGTTTTTTAACATCGTTCATATTTTTAACTGTAAAGCCCTTTAATATTTTACCCAAAAGCTGTCTGTTTGAAGAAAACTGCTCGTAGCTTATTTTCTTTTTTGTAATAAGTACAGCCCTGTAAACCAAAACATCAGGAATAATACATATAGTTCTGACACCAGAATAAATACGCAGCAAATATATAAGCTGGCTGAAATATGCCCAATCAGATAAAAACAAACCTTCGTTTATAACATACTCAGTGCATATAGCATTGTTCCATATACTTGCGCCGCATCTGATATATTCAGACAGTGAGAATTTATTGTTTTCAGGATAAACAGTTGTAAATTTTCCGTTTTTATCCTGCTTTGAAAGATTAAAAACAACCGTATCTTCATCATGATTCAATATTACCTCAACCGCATTCGGAGGTATAACACTGTCAGAATTAATATACATAAAGTATCTGCTTTTTAATTCTTTTATCCGATTATTTGCTACTCCAAAAAAATCTTTCTTTTTATCTATATAAATAAATTCAGCTTCTGTCGAATTTATTAATGAAGCAATTTCAGTTTTTTTGAGGTTCGTTATAACAATAACACTGAAATTCTTGTTACTTTGACGGTATAGACTTTTCAGGCATCTTCCGAGACTGCTTTTATCATCTGTAGCTTTTAGTATAAAAGTTATATCATTTGTCACAACAAACTCCCTCCTTTTTATTAAAAACATTTTATCTATTGTATAATTATCTTATAAAAAGCTTATTTTGTCAATATATTTTTAGTTAACATCTATCTTAACAAAAAAATACACCGCAGCAAAAAAAGTTCAAGCTACGATGTATTTTTAACACTACACTAAACTAAAATTATATAAATCATTTTACGCACTTATCAAACGAGGGATTGAATGCATAGAAGTTCTTTTCATTCAGCTTATCCGTTGCAAGTCTGAGACCTTCACCGAAGCGCTGATAGTGAACGATTTCTCTTTCGCGAAGGAACTTTATTACATCGCATACATCGGGGTCATCTACAAGACGGAGAATGTTATCGTAGGTAGTTCTTGCCTTCTGCTCTGCCGCCATATCCTCGTGAAGATCGGTAATTATATCGCCCTTTGACTGGATATAGGCTGCTGTGAAGGGCACGCCCGCTGCACTTGAAGGATAAACGCCTGTTGTGTGGTCAACGAAATAAGCATCAAAGCCACCCTTTCTGATTTCGTCACAGGAAAGGTTCCTCGTAAGCTGATAAACAAGAGTGCCTATCATCTCAAGATGTCCGAGCTCTTCTGTACCGATGTCCGTTAAAAGTCCCTGAATCTTCGGGTCGGGCATTGCAAAACGCTGACTGAGGTAACGAAGGGATGCACCGAGTTCACCGTCAGGACCGCCGTACTGTGAAATTATAATCTGAGCGTATTTCGGGTTGGGATTTTTAATATTTATCGGATACTGCAGGATTTTTTCATATTGAAACATCAGCAATCACTCCCCTGTACCCAAGGAAAGGGTACTGTTGTCCAGGTGCAGTTTTCATCGTTTTTGCTTGTCAGTGCACCGTACTTGCATTCGTATTCAGGTAAAAGCTCAAAATATTTTTCCTTGTATTCTCTCATAAGCTTTTTTGCTTCGTAATCCTCGGGGTGAGTATCGCAGTAAAGGTGTAAATCCCATATTGCGAACTTA
The DNA here is from genome assembly GCA_036311065.1 of Acutalibacteraceae bacterium. Lineage (GTDB taxonomy): Bacteria > Bacillota > Clostridia > Oscillospirales > Acutalibacteraceae > UBA6857. The sequence continues at coordinate 23,186 of JAXJQQ010000173.1, forward strand.
ACCGCCATAAGTCTGTGCCTGAGATTATTTGTGTTTATCATTTGCAACACCCCATTGTAAAGGGCAGGTCAAGGCAAGGGAACAGTGTACCTCTCATAAGGGCCTTTTCGCAGGAATAAACCTCTCCCCACTGCTGAAACGGCACATATGCCATTGCCATACCGTAGCATTCAGGAAAAGGCGTTATTGCTCTGTCGCTGAAATTACAGCAGGAAATGCAGTTATCGTCACAGTTTTCCCTTTGCCTTGTTCTGTTTTGTTGCGGATAACCACGATAATTATTATTCAATGGTATCTCCCCTTTTGTGTTATTAACAGCCCCGGGGATTATATCTGTCACCCTTAGGCTATCATTAATATCATATTCCTTTTTACTTTTAGGGTGACAAAAAACAGCACCGTGAAAATTCACAGCGCTGTTAACATTTTATTTAAGTTGTTCTTTTGAGGTTATAAGCTCGCCCTCAGGAGTCCAGCTTGCTTCAAAAGCTGAATAATATATATTGCCCTCACTGTCAGTGTAAGGTGCTTCAAAATAGTATTCGGGTTCATTTCCGTCTTCAATTATTCTTGCGGGAGCATTCTCATCAAAGCAAACGAAGTAGCCAGATTCATCAATGAAGCAATTTTTACCGATTAAAACATTGTCTTCATTCCATTCATCTTCGCCTTCGTCCTTGTAGAAACACATCTCTCCTTCCTCAAAAGTGAAATAGTAGATATTACCTTCACGGTCATAAAGACAAACCTCCAAAACATCAAGATTCTCTTCTCCGTTGCGATCATAATAAATATCTTCTCCGTCACTGTTTTTGAAGGCTATTCTATCGAACCCTTCATCCAGACTCTCAAAAGACCCAATCACTTCTGTAAGTTCTTCACCAAAGCCTTCTTCAAAACCTTTCACAAAAGCAACTGAGCCCAGAACAAGATCAAAAAGGAAAAACACGATAAAAAGACAAAGAGATACCTTTGAGAGTTTTTTATAAAGACCGCTTTTTGCTGTATCAACCTCAGGCAGTTCAATAAGGCAACGGCTGCAGATTTCAAAATTCGGATAGTAACGGTCACCGCAGCAAGGGCAGACCTTCATACCCACATTCTTGTTGTATTGCTTAGATTTTGAAAGATAAACCATTGAGGTAATAAACGGGAAGAAAAAGGCTAAAATATACCATTTGATTTCTAACTTGCGATTCTGATGCTTTGATGAAAAATAAAGGAACAGAATTGCCATTGCTGTGCCGACATAGGAAATAATCTCCCATACAATCTCGGGTACAATGTTATAAATGCTTTCAATAAACTCCATAATTATCCTCCTTTTTATAAAAAAACAAGGGGGGGGCGGATATACCGCCCCCGAAAATCTCTTTAGATATTTGCAAGGGCTTTGATTTCTTCTGCCTTGTCTGTTTTTTCCCACTGAACATCAAGATCTTCTCTACCCACATGACCGTAAGAAGCAAGCTGACGGTAAATGGGTGCACGGAGCTTGAGAGTATCAATGATTGCTGCGGGACGAAGGTCGAATACCTTGTTCACAATTTCGGAAATCTTATCGTCGGAAAGCTTACCTGTGCCAAAGGTGTCAACCATAACGGAAACGGGCTTTGCAACACCGATAGCATATGCGAGCTGAACCTCACACTTTGATGCAAGACCTGCTGCAACAATGTTCTTTGCAACATATCTTGCGGCATAAGCAGCACTTCTGTCTACCTTTGTGGGGTCCTTACCTGAGAAGGCACCGCCGCCGTGACGGGAATAACCACCGTAGGTGTCAACAATAATTTTTCTGCCGGTAAGACCGCTGTCACCCTGAGGTCCGCCTGTTACAAAACGGCCTGTGGGGTTAACATAAATCTTTGTGTTTTCTGTCATAAGCTCTGTGGGGATAATGGGCTTTATAACAAACTCTGTGATATCCTCGCGGATTTTTGAAAGTTCAACATCAGCACTGTGCTGAGAAGAAACAACAACAGCAGTTACGCTTTCGGGCTTGCCGTTTTCGTCATATTCAACGGTAACCTGGCTTTTACCGTCAGCACGCAGATAATCGAGTGTGCCGTCCTTTCTTACCTTTGTAAGCTGCTTTGCAAGCTTATGTGCAAGGGAGATGGGAAGGGGCATAAGCTCCTCGGTTTCGTCACAGGCAAAGCCGAACATCATACCCTGGTCACCTGCACCGTGAAGGTTATATGCATCCTCCTCACCGTCTTTAAGCTCGAGTGACTTATCAACGCCCATTGCGATGTCGGGTGACTGCTCATCAAGAGCTACAAGCACTGCACAGGTATTACCGTCAAAGCCTTTTGCACCGTCATCGTAACCGATTTCGTTAATTACTTTTCTTGCAATTTTTGCAACATCAGGCTTATGGGTTGAGCTGATTTCGCCCATAACGAGAACCTGACCCGTTGTAACTGTTGTTTCACAGGCTACTCTTGCCTGAGGGTCATGTGTATAAATATCATCCAGAACTGCGTCGGAAATCTGGTCGCAGATTTTATCGGGATGACCTTCTGTTACTGATTCTGAAGTAAAAAGATGTCTTGCCATTTTATTGCTCCTTTATTTTATTTCTGTATTTTTCAGGTAACGGACAATCAGGAACAACAGTCCCTAATGTAATACAATACGCCTTAATAAAAAAAGCGGTCATAGTCTGACCGCTTGAAGTTAACCTCATCTTCCGGTCAAACCGCAGGATTTAGCACCTTGCAAATGCAGGTTGCCGAGCTTCTCAGGGCCTGTCCCCTCCGCTACTCTTAATAAGGAAAGTATTTATTTTACCTGTATATTTTACTTGTATTCAGGTGTTTTGTCAACTGTCATTTTTTACTAACTTTTAATACGGGAGAAAGCTTTTTATAGATAAGAAAGCAAATTGCCGCATCAATAAGGCCCTTGACGAGATTGAAGGGGAAGTTGAAAATAAGCAGCGCTTCAAAAAGATTGTCAACGGAAGGAAGAAGTGCCTGATACATACCGATTATAGCTTCCATAGGGATAAGCATTTTTGCGTATATGGGATAAACAAAGAAATAATTTGTAAGAACGCTGATAAATGCCATTGAAAAAGCACCCGCAAGAGTACCGATGAGAGCGCCTTTTCTTGTTTTTTTGCGCTTATAAATAACACCTGCAACAAAAACAAATATTGCGCCTAAAACGAAGTTCGAAAGCTCACCGACGCCTGCTGTACTGCCAACAAAAAGGTGCAGAAGATTTTTAATAAGGCAGACCGCAACACCCCACCACGGGCCCAAGGAAAAAGCCGTAATGAGAGCAGGAAGCTCTGAAAAATCAAACTTTATAAAAGAGGGAATAATAAAAGAAAGCGGAAATTCAAGCATCATAAGTATAAAACCTATGGTACCCATTATTGCCGTAACGGTAAGCTTGCGGGTGTTCTGATTTTTCATAATAATTCAATCTCCTTTTTTTAACAGGGAAAAAGAAAAGCCCGTGAAAAAAATCCACGGGCAAAAAATACTGAAAATGTATTTTCTCTTCTTTCATCCGGACTGTAACCGTCGGCTTCGGAATTTAACCGAATCAACCTAAAAAGGCTCGTGGGCTCGAGTGGATTTACACTCATACCACCGGTGAGGAATTGCACCTCGCCCTGAAGATATTTTGTAATATTATAATAGCACTGAGGTATTGGTTTGTCAATAGGCAACTTACACTCTTGACTCAATAACAGTCAAATCGCCTAAAATCTCAAATTCGCCAAAGCCTGCGGGAACAAAAAGGCTTTCACCCTTGTAAAGGGTTACACAGGAATCGCCGTGCATAACAACGCCGTTACCGTCAAGACAAACGAGGGAAACAAAAGAGGTTTCGTCAGCGGTGATAACTGCTTTTTCTGTTATTTCAAGACGCTTAACGGTGAAAAGGTTGCATTTTGTAAGGAGGGTCTCGCAGTAGCCGTCCTTCTCAATTTTTTCACCCATTGGTGCACCTGAACAGTCAAGAGCCCTGGTGGAGGTTACATCAACAGCCTTATCAATATGAAGCTCACGGGGCTTACCGTTCTGGAGCCTGCCGTAATCGTAAACACGGTAGGTGGTGTTGGAATTCTGCTGAACCTCAGCAAGAAGAATTCCCTTGCAGATAGCGTGAAGAGTTCCGGCTTCGATAAAGAAGATATCTCCCTTTTTTACCTTAACACGGTTCACATAATCAAGAAGGGTATTTTCTTCAATGCTTTTTCTGAATTCTTCCTTTGTGATATCCTTTTTAAAGCCGTAAATAATTTCGGCATCATCGTCACAGTCAACAATGTACCATGCTTCCGTTTTACCGTACTCACCCTCAACACGCATTGCGTATTCATTATCGGGGTGCACCTGAACAGAAAGGTTATCCTTGGCGTCAATGAGCTTTATGAGAATCGGAAAATCCTCAAATTTTTCGCAGTTTGTGCCAAGATAGCTCTTGCCTTCGTTTTTAAGCACATCGGAAAGGGCTCTGCCCTGGAATTCACCGTTTTCTATTATGCTTTCACCGGCGCTGTGACAGGAAAGCACCCAGGCCTCCGCCTGCTTATCGGTGAAGGTTACCATATCGAACTCCTTAGAAAGTCTTGTTCCGCCCCAGATGTAATCCTTGATTGCAGGGGTAAGTTTAAGAATTTTCATTATATTTTCTCTCCTATATATTCTTATTTGCTTTTATACGGAATATTGTTTATTAAGTGAGGTGTTGAAATTGAACTCAAGCGAAATATTTATTCTTGCCCTTATGATTCCTTCAGCCTTCCTGATTTTAAGAAAAATGATGAAAAGCGGTCACCTTTTGCGTTGCCTTTTTCTTTCTGCCGTTTCAGGAATAGGCGGACTTTTCTTTGTGAACATTATTTCTCCGTTTACGGGAGTAAGCCTCGGGGCTAATCCCTGTACTCTCTCGTTTTCGGCTCTTACAGGGCTTTCGGGAACAATATCACTGCTTATTATGAGGCTGATAATGTTTTTATAATACCGTCCGCAACGGCTTTACCTAAAAGCTTCTGATTTGACGGGTCAATAAGCTTATAGCATTCCTCGTCATTGGTCATATAACCGACCTCAATGAGCACCGAGGGGCAGTCCTCAACCCTTGTTACGCTGAAGGGATAATACTGAACATTATCGGCAAGCTCGTTATATAATTCCTGCCTGCCGTAATAGAAATGATTTCTGTGAACGGACAAAATCTCATTATAGATATTATTTGCAAGGCTGAATGAGAAGGGCTTGAAATAATAGGTTGATGTACCCTTTCTGTCAGGGAATTCAGAGCCGTTTGAGTGCACACTGACGAAAAGGTCAGGCTTTACGGAGCGCATTATAGCTTTTCTTTCTTCAAGGGAAAGCCTCTGATCACCCGAACGGGTGAAATAAACCGTAACTCCCTTTTTCTGAAGCTCTTCCATTGCCGCATAGGCTACGGCATAATTGACATCACATTCTCTTATCCGACCCGAAAGTCCCACTGCGCCGGGATCCCTTCCGCCATGACCCGGATCAAGCATTACAACGGCACCGCTTACATCGGGCGGTCTGCGGTTAATTGTGATAACCATATTTCCCGCCGAGTCATATTCAAGGCTGCTGCCGTAATATCCGCCCTGCTTTTTAAGATTCATAACAAGCCTTGCTGTTTTACTTGAGGAATCGGTTTTCCAATAAGCTGAGGATAACACATCGCTGCCGCTTGTGTCAATATTGCCCGAGGCAGAATCCGTATAATAAAGCACGAGCTCAACAGACGAGGCGGTAAAGGATGTTACATTATAGTTTTTCTTATAGGAATTATAGTAATTCTGCGGTGCATATGTAAGGTCATAAGGCACCTTCCATTTAGTGGAGAGGGTTATTTTAAGCTCACCGCCGCTGACCGTACTAGACAGCACACTGATACTGTTATTGCCCATATCCGTTTTCGGTATAAGCTTTACGGCTTCACGCTTGACCTTCTTTCCGGACTGAAGATGATAGTAATAATCCGTTTCCTGCTCATCTGCATTGTAGCCGCTGCTTTCTCCCGTTACATAATCCATTGTACCTGCAACAAGAGGTGCATAGTAAGGCACAAGATTATCCGTTGACATATCCCGTGTATCGGCATAAGCATCGGTAACAACACACATCTGATTACCCGTATAGGGTGTATACTGATAGGTTGTTGACGGGGTATAAACGGTGGTTGTTGTTATGTTGTGCACCGTTGAATAAATATCCGCAGTAACTTCGGGAATATAGTTTCCGAAGTCTATTTGCGTTGTTTTTTCATTCGGCGCTGATGCAGCAGGTGCATCTGTTGTCATCTCTTTACCTGAAACAATCTTCGGTCCCTGAAGCTGCACGGTTTTGCCTTCATAAGTTGCAATTACGGAAACAGAACCGAGAGAATCAATTTCAACAGCGCTTTCCGGCATTTCTATCAAAGCTCTGAAGGCAGTGTAGCCCTCGGCTTCCTCTTCCTTTTCTGCCGTAAATTTTTTTGTACCCATTTTAACGGTAATTTCCGCTTCGCACCTTGCAACAACCGTAAGAGTTACCGTTTCCCCCGGCTGTGCCTCTATCTCCTTTTCAGGCAGAATGTATCTTACAATATCATTACCCGCAGCTGAATTTTCTCCCACGGTATTACGGGCTTCGCCGAAATAATAAACGCCCATAAGTACGCAGAGAGAAAGAATAACCAGAAGGGATATTATAATGATTATCCGTCTTATTTTTTTCATCGTCCTAAAAATTACCTTCCTTGAATCATACCCATTGATTATATCACACTTTTAAGATTATTTGCCTCTTTTGACAAAAAACTTTCAGAAAAATTAATAAATGAGCTGCTGTAAAGGGAAAAGCCGTGAATATTTCTGTCTTTTATATGTTCAACCTGCCTTTTTATTATATCGCTGTTTTCTTTCCATTCGTTTTTACCGTCTCCTGCATATTTGTCGGTTTCACCGCATTTATAAAGAGCAAGGCCGATAACAAGCCTTTCGCTGCTGTTCAGGGTAATTTCATTCCATTCGTCAACAGCTTTTATAAACGGCATACTTTCATTTTCAAAGCCGAAATATACCTGAGGTATTATAAGGTCACAATAGCCGTCACTGCCTGCCCACAGCTTAACATCGGCACAAAGTGAATTATAGCACTTTTCCATATCGGCAGAGGGGCTTACGGAGAATATTTTATCCTCTCCGAAGGCTTTGACGGCAGAATAAAGGGTGCTTACAAGATTATTCACATTCTCACGGCGGTAATCTGCAAGAGAAAGTCTTCCACCCTCAGAAATATACCTTACATAATCCTCCGAGTCAAAATCGCCACAGCCTTCAGGGTAAAAATAATCGTCGATATGTATCCCCTTAACATCGGGATACATTGTGAGAATTTCCCTTACTCCGTCTGCTATCAGCTTTTTGACCTCATCTGACGAAGGGTTGAAATAATACCTTCCGTTTACGGATACAACATCCTGAGTTTCATTTTCAATCCAGGTTTTCATCTGACACACGGGTATGGCATTTGTGTCATTACCCTTTAAAGCTCGGTAGGGATTTATCCAGGCGTGAATGTTCATTCCGAACTCTTTTCCTAAGCTAAGTGCCATTGAAAGCACGTCAAAGGGCAGTTCATTTTCTCCCTCACAGATAAAGGATGCAGGCGGAAAAAGTGCTGAAGCATAAGCCGCATCACCAAAGGCTCTTACATGAATAAAAACATCGGTAACGGACACTTCTTTCATATTAAGAAAAAGACTACGAAGGTATTTTTCATATTCCTTTTCACTTCTGCCCTTGCGTGTAAGCTCAAAATATGATATCCATGCACCCCTGAAAAGCTCATTTTTTTCTTCGGTACGGGTTGCGGTAGTTTCCTGAGGATCTGTTATAACAGGTGTGCTTTCACCGTTACGTGCACATCCCGAAAAAACAAAAGCCAACACAAGAATAAGAATTATAACCTTTTCCTTCATCTTTACTCCCTTCCGCCCTTGACAACAAGACTAAAACAAATTAAAATAATAATATCAAAAGTGATAAACCCGAGAGGATTTGAAATTATGGCTATTAAAACAATCAATAAAGCTCTTGCTAAGGATAAAGGCTTCACAGACCCCGTAGACTGCCCTGTATGCGATAAAAATGTTGCTATGCGCCTTTTTGAGGTTGCGGACTATTCCGTTATCGGTATGCTTTCAAAGGATGATAAGAACCTTTCAGCTGCCGTATGCCCCAACTGTGCAAGTGTTTTTTCCGTTAATAAAAACTATCTTAAGGAAAAGGATGCAGGTACCTTTGTGTTCATGACAAAGGAAGACCTGAAAATTATGGTAAAGGGCAAGTGAACCCTTTCTTCTTATTTTTGCTGATTTATTTCATCGGCATCTCTCTTGCTGCAGCCACAGTTACAGTCCTTGATAAATACAAGGCTAAAAAGGGCAGATGGAGAATACCTGAAGCAACACTTTTTATTCTTGCCATACTCGGCGGCAGTGTTTCAGAATACACGGTGATGAGACTCATACGCCACAAGACAAAGCATAAAAGATTTATGATAGGTCTGCCTGTTATAATTCTTTTGCAGCTTATCCTCATTTTCTTTATTTTATCACAAATAAATCAATAAATAAAGATATACAGGTATTTCAACTGAGTGAAAATACCTGTATTTTTTTAGTTTCATACCGAAGGAATAAGCAGCATTCTTGCACCCTTTATTTCTTCACCCTCAATACCGTTTTCTTCCCGTACAGCTTCTGAGGTTGTGCGGTATTTTTTTGCAATATCCCAAACCTTCTCTCCGGCATCACAGAAATATATGGTAAGTGCAGGCTTGCGGAGATTTTTATTTTCACCCTCTGCCTTTTTAATATTCTCAAGTACCCTTACAGAGCTTACACTGCATATTTTTACATTTACAACAAATTCAATTGAAAGCTCGGCTTTGCCTTTTTCCGATGAGGTCCACTCCATTTTTTTAGGGAAGGCATAATAATCACATTTAACGCTTTCATATGTGCCCTTCAGAGAAACCTCGCTGAGAAATTCAAGCTCCTTTTCAGCATAGGAGGGCTCATCCTTTTCGTCAATATAAAGCACACAGGCAACGGCTTTGCACATACCCTTTGCCTTATCCCCTTCACCCTTCATCTGAGTTTTCACATCACTTATACGTATATCATATATTTCTTTTACCTGAGAACCGATATCAATAACACTTTTAACCGTTTCTGTTTTTTCAAAAGCCGTCAGAGGACACAGAACATCTGTCAGGGTATATTCGTTTTCAATTTCTCCGTCGGTACAATAACAGTCCGAAATAAACTTCACTTTTTCTTTTTTAGTTCCCGAAACCTGAACAGAAATACGCAAGGCTATTTCAATCAGCCTGCCTGAGTCGTCAGAGCTGTTTTTGGTGTTTACCGTAAGAAGTGAAGGCACACAAATTACATTGCATTCCATATCATCATCAATACCGTCAATGTCAATAATCTGACTTAAAGGCATACTGTGAGAAAAGCGCTGTACTGATGAGCCTTCATCCTGAGTGCAGTAAACAATTTCTGTTACACACTCCCCTTTTATAAGAAGCTTACCGGCTACTGCCTTCTTGCTTTCAATTATCACATAAGCATCACGGTGAATAAGCTTACCCACGGACGGCTTTTGTGAAGGCAAAGAGACAGTCTCAGCCATATCAAATATTTTTTCACCTATGCAGATTGTGTTTTCGTTTTCGATTTCTTTATTGAGAACCTGAACACAAGGTGATTCTACGGCAAAGGGATATTCTTTTTTATTTATTCTTTCCCCTTTGAATTCAACACTGACAGAGCCTTCAACAGTTATTTTTCTGGGACTTGAAACACGGCAGTTGACGTAGCTTGTTTCTGCCTTTGCCGTGAGCACCGTATCATCGGTAACATCCTTCATCTGTCCGCTTACGGCAAGGTCAATATTTTTTTCATAGCAATCAATCCTGTCATTCTCGGCACAGTAAAGAATACGCAGAAGGATGTTTCCCCTTGCACTTACTCTTTCTCCCGTTCTGCTTACGGAATGAATCCCCGGTATAAGGGTACATTTGAGAATCTTTTTTATTTCACCGCAATAATCGGGCAGGGTTATCTGTGTTTCAATGCTCTGCTCCGTTTTCATTTTTTTGGCACAGACCTTCACCCAAAGCTTTTCTTTTTTTATTTCAAAGCTCATTATGTACATCTCCTTTTCCTTTTTAAGGCTTTTGGTTAAATATATTCATAAGCTTTGTAAGATATGCAAAAAAACAGCAGAACCGAAATAATAACAGTTCCGCTGTTTTAAAAATTTTATTTAAGCTCGGGTACACCTTCAGAATTGAATTTTACCCTTCTTATTCTTGCATGGCGGCAGGGGTCATAAAGGGATTCAGTGCAATATGTTCCGCATTCGCCTTTAAGGTGGCTTACGGGTCTTGCATGATAAATAAGAAGAAGGGCACCCTTTTCGTCCGTTACAAAGCTGTTATGACCGGGGCCTGCTTCAGCTTCCAAGTCTGCCGTTTCAAGGACAGGAACAGGAAGCTTATACCAGCTTTCTTTATTCATAAGGTCGCTGTCACTATCGGCACAGAGTCTTCCCATACAGTATTCCGCACCTGTGCCAGAAGCGGAAAAGAAAATATATACTTTATCCTCGGTTTTCAGCACGCTCGCACCTTCATTAACTCTGAAATTGACCTTTTCCCAGTCGTATTCGGGCTTTGTGAGAAGGATTGGCTTTTCGGTAAGCTTCCACGGTTCACAAGGGTCAATGGGTGCCATAAACAGTGAGGAATCACCGATAATTTCAGCCCAGATAAGATAGTGCCTATCCTTATGCTCAAAATATGTCATATCCAAAGAAAAGCTGTTGAAGGAAACATCATCACCCTCACTTGCCTGCATTTTGCCCTTTTCCACCCAACCGTCATTATATGGGTCGGAGCCTTCGCACATAAGGACATAAGGACGGATATTCCACACATTATCACTGTCACCTGCGGCGAAGAATATGTACCATTTTCCACCGATGAAGTGAATCTCGGGTGCCCAGATATGCTTTGCCATAATGCCTTCCTTATGGGCATACCACAGCACCTTTTCCTCAGTCTCCGCAAGTCCTCCTACAGTTTTACTGCGGCGGAGAATTATACGGTCATATCCGTGGTCTGCATCATAAAGTGCGGGGTAAGAAGCGGTGAAATAATAAAAGCCGTCATTACCTTTAGTGATATAAGGGTCTGCCCTTTCGGGAATAAATGGATTAGGATAATTAATCATTTTCTTTCTCCTTATTATTACTGTGCATCTTCATCTAAGGCTTCAAGATAAAAGCTTACGGGTCTGAAGCCGTCATTGCAGGAAATCATTGCCGACCTTTCATTTTTCATCCATCCGTCATAAAAATTACCGCCGCCGTGAGAAAGAGTCAGAACAAACTGAGACATACTTTCCCATGCAGACTGACATAAGCCCTCAGGCTTCTGCCAACCGTTCGCAATGAACACCTGACCGACTTTTATATCACAGGCGTGTTCAATTGGATTTTCATATTTTTTCATAAGGTCCGGATATTCGGTTTTCCGCATTACGGTTATTCTGATTTTTTTCATATAAAGCTCCGTTTGTTGTTTTTATAATTGTATCATTTTTGTGTATTGTATGTCAATCGGCTTTGTCTTTCTTTACAAAATAATTCTTTAATGCTATAATGAGAAAAACTTTTAAGCGGAGATTTATTATGAATATGAAAAGAGATATAACTCACGTTGTTGCCGCCCTCATATGGAAAGATGACAGGTTTATGATTTGTCAGCGGCCGACTAACAAAACAAGAGCTTTGCAATGGGAATTTGTGGGCGGTAAGGTTGAAAAGGGAGAGAGCAAGGAAGCTGCCCTTATAAGAGAATGCCGTGAGGAGCTGAACATCACAGTAAAGGTTGGCGGTGTATTTATGGAGGTTGACCACGAATACCCCGACATCAGCGTTCACCTTACACTTTTTAACGCTCAGATTGCAGACGGTGTACCCGAAATGCTTGAGCACAATGACATAAAATGGATAACACCTAAGGAAATCCACAAGTATGAGTTCTGCCCCGCAGATAAGGATATACTCTCCAAAATCATTGCAGAAAGAGGATAAACATGAAAAAGAAGCCAATGAACAATAAAATGCTGAGGTACTATGCCCGTATGGCAGCTGAGGCTTATGTTAATGACCCCGTTCATTCCTATGTTACGAAAAATGAAAAATTCAGAAAAAGATTTGTTTATCACTTTATGATTGAACGTCTTGCTACATCAAACAGAGAAGATATAATTTATTTCGATGAGGAAAACAGAGGCTTATGCGTATGGCGTAAAGCCCATAATGAATATGATGTTTTTGATTTTCTTATGCACCCTAACTGGGTGTTTTTGTGGCTTTATTTTCCCAAAACAATAAAAACATTGATGGCTTACGGTCACCTTGATGTTAAGGTTTTTCCCGAAAACTGTTATATCATATCCCCCGTTTTTGTCTCTCCGGAGCATCAGGGCAAGGGTATTGCAACAAAGCTTATTAAAAAGGGTATTGACGACCTCACTGCAAAGGGTTATACATTAGGTCTTGAAGCTCAGAGCCCCGAAAATGTTAAGTTTTATGAAAAGCTCGGATTTAAGGTTATAAAGCACGACCACTGGAAAAGAGAAAATATTGATAACTACTATATGATGTACGAAGAATAAAAAAATTCCGATTCAGTTCTCTGAATCGGAATTTTTTTATTAATCTTTATTATTCTTTGATAAATTTTTCAAATGCAATATTCACACACTTGTTAGCTGCTTTTGCAAAGGTTGTAAGAGCCTTATCAAGGAAGGTGGGATTGGGATTTTCAATAAGTCCTGCAGCGTAAAGTGCATCACCAAGTGCTGATTCGGCATTTTTCCATGCATCAATATCAACTATTGTTTCATCGTCAAGAGCCTTTACTTCTGCAATTGCAGCTTCAATTGCTGCCTTATCAGCTGCTGAAACCTTGCTCTTGTCAGCCTCTTCCCAGGTCTTTACATAAAGAGTAGTTTTATCAGTAAGTCTGCCGTTATTGAACTGAGGATATGCAGGATTGGAGTAAACATCCTTAATGTTATCGTCAACCATTGCATGAATTGCAAGTTCAAGAGCAACATCATTGAGGGGAAGCTGTTCGTGAGCCTGAGCCTTGAAGTACCATGTTGTACAGGGAAGAAGACCTGTTGTTGCGTCTACCACACCGTCAGGTGAAAGATGGTTATGGGTGGGATCATCGCAATATGTTCCTGCAGCTTCATAGCCTTCACCGAGAGTAGTGCCAAGGTCTGCGAAGGTTGCACCCATAGAGGGAGAAGCAGCGTGGATAACACGGTCAGCGTTTGTTTTCTGATAATCCTTACAAAGGGGGAAGAGTGCAACATCATAGCATGCTACGTCAAAGAGCTCTGCACCTGTTGCCTTGAGCTTGAAGAGGTTGTCTTCAAAGTTAGCTCTTGCTTCCTGGAAGGCATCAGCCTTTTCACGGATAACGGAAAGCTCGTCATTTTCAAGCCAGATTGCTCTTGCTTCTTCATAATATGCTGTGGGACAAAGAGCCCAGATAATGGGTGATCTGAGGGCAGCAATATCAACAACGCCGTTTACAAGCCCGTTAAGTGCACTTTTAAGAACATTGGAAGGAAGAATACGAAGAACGATATTAAGAGCATATGCAAGAGGAGTTTCGCCTAAAAGAGCAACAAGGATATTTGAATAAAGCTCTTTATCGTCATACACGCTCAGATTGTTTGTAAGAAGGTCACCGATAATATTTGAGCCGTCAATCGCAGGCACAACAAATACCATCTTCTTGATAAGGCTGTAATCCTCGGGATGCTCGTTGAGATAATAGGTTGCAACGGTACCGCCAAGGCTGATGGGGCAGATTTTAATCTGCTCTGCACCGGTCTGAGGAAGAACAACATTATGGATGTAGTTATAGAGTCTGTCTGCTGTTGAAACAACATCTCCGAGAGAGTCATAGCCAAAATAGTAAACATTATCTTCACCAATAAGCTCACCGAGCTCCTGGATGGGAAGGAAATTATAATATTCTTCCTTAACTGATTCGGGAAGCTCACTCATGGGACACTCATAGCAGGGAACGTCAACATTGTTTACATAGTTACCCTCGTTATCCTTTTCAATAACATAAAGAGCCTCGTGTGCTGCAGTGTAAAGTGCATCGGAAAGGCCTGCATCCTGTCTTGTAATAATTGACTTGAGAAGAGCGGGAACTGCCTTTAAAAGGGCTGAAATTTCAATATGAAGAGGCCAGCCGTAAATGTAGTTACCGTCTGCATCCTTTGCCCATTCACCGTTTTCGTCACAAAGGTATGTATTGTTCTGGCTCATACCGTGAACGATGATAACAGGTGTTTCTGTGTCATAGTCAGGCACATAAACTGACTTTTCTTCTGCTGCAGATGAGAATACTATGCAAGAAGAAAAGATCATAAGAAATGTGAGAACGAGACAAAGAGATTTTTTAATTTTTTTCATTTTATTCTCTCCTTTGTATTTTTGTGTTTACATTTTATACCATTTATCAAAAATTATCAATATATATTTGAAATTTTATAAAAAATAACATACCATATATCCGAGTATTATTGTATTATTCATATTCTTGTGTTAATATTTATGCATAGTAAAACAAAAAGAGGTGTTTTAAATGATAAAGCTTCTTGCCGTTGATATGGACGGTACCTGCCTTAATTCAAAAGGAAAAATGACGGATAAAACCCTGGAAGCACTGAAAAAAGCTGCCGAAAGCGGTGTTATTGTTGTACCCACAACAGGCAGAAACATAACCTGCCTTCCGAAAAGAATTCAGGGCGAAAGCTTTTACCGTTATGTAATTTCTTCAAACGGTGCCCTTGTTGTTGACCTTAAAGAAGATAAGGAAATTTTTAAATCCTATATTGACCCTGAAACGGCCGTTGAAATTCTTGATAAATGCAGAAAACACCTCCTGCTTATTGCCGCACATATTGACCGTGACTACTATGTTCAGGGTCCCCTGCTTTATATAGGTGTTAAAAAATTCCTCAAGGAAGACGCAACGGTTCTGAAATATGTAAACAGCCTTGCTGCAGCAATTAAAAAGAACAATTATCTTGTTGAAGAGTTTCAGTTCTTTTACCACAACGGAAAATACAATAATATAATAAAAGAAATTATAAAGCCCTATCCGGATATATGCTCAGCACATTCAGAACAGTATGCTGAGGTCTTCAGTTCAAAGGGCTCAAAGGGTACTGCCCTGCTTGCTCTTGGTGAACATCTCGGCATCAGGCCCGATGAAATTGCCTGTGCAGGTGATGAGGAAAATGATTTATCCATGTTCAGCGTTGCAGGCCACCGCTTTGCAATGGGCAACGCCATAGATGCGGTTAAAGAAAAGGCAACTGTAATTCTGCCCTCAAACGATGAAGACGGAGTTGCCGAAGCAATAAACAGATATATACTTTCAGATGAAAGCAGGTGCAAACATGATTAATATTTCCTTTGAAGAATTTCTGAAAGCTGATTTCACGCTTTACGAGAACAATCCTATTATTAAAAACCCTCTTGAAAGCTTTGTTATAGCTGACCCGAGTGTTCTTACGCCCGACACCTCCCACTACGGAAAATGGCACCTTTTCTGCCATACATTTTTCGGTGTGTATCACTATGAAAGCACTGACGGTATCAGCTTTACAAAAAAGCAAAGAATTGTAAAAAGGGCAATGCGTCCGAACATCAACCTGAAGGACGGTACATATTACCTTTTTTATGAAAGAACAAGACCCGTTATCCTCAACGCCCTTTCACTCATTGGTGTTAAGTGGAAAAGTGAGATATACTGCACAGAATCAAAAGACCTTTATTCCTGGTCTGAGCCTTACCTTGTAATTGAAAATACAAGAGATTTTGAAAAGGATGAAAGAGGCTCTGCAATATCCAACCCCTTCCTTATTGAAAAGGACGGTAAATACAGGCTTTACTACTCCTGCGGTCAGACCTTTATAAAGGACTGCGGCTTCAGTGAGCCCACCCACATAAGCTTTGCAGAAAGCTCTGAAATAAACAAAAGCTATGTTTCAAGAACATCACCTATAATAAGCCCCGATAAAACCATACCATATCTAAACCTCTGTTCAGGCTGCCTTAAGGTATATAAGCTTAAAGACTGCTACATAGGTCTGCAGAACGGTATTTTTGAAAAGGACGGAAAAAGTCATTCGGCAATTATGCTGCTGAAATCAGATGACGGTGAAAGCTTTGAATTTGTAAAGCCCTTCCTGCAACCGCAAAAATGCAAAAGCAGCAATTGGATGGCTCAGTATGTTTACGCCTGCTGCCTTACATATTACAACGGTAAGCTGAGACTTTATTTCAATGCCCGTAATGTTTCGGATAACCTGCGAGGCAGAGAAAGCATAGGCATTTACGAAGCGGACATCTGATTTTATTCGGTTTTGTAAACCGTAAGCACTTTTTTCTCATCACACAATCCAAGAAATACCTCTTTTGGATTTTTGATTCCCTGATTTTTAAGCTGAGAAACAAGCCAATTGCGGTCAACCCCCATTCTTCTGAGGTTTTCCGTGAGGACCATACCGTCCATTATAACCTCTGTGCTGATGTATTCCTTCTCAGGCTTAAGGCTTAAGTCCTCAGGATTTGCAGGTCTCTTGCCGCTTACGGGCAGAACTGTCAGCCTACCGTTATACTCAAAGATTGCAGTCTGAATATCCTGAAGGTTGAAATAACCCTTCTGCCTGCACATAACCATAAATTCACTAAGGTCAAGCTTGGCTTTTTTCATATTCTTTCTGTAAAGCTTACCGTTGTTCATTATAATAGTCGGTGTTCCGTTGATATATTTTCTTGCACCCGGAACTTTACTTGTAAGAGTGCTCAGAACAAAGGTAACCGCACCGTAAACCAGCATTGCAATAAGAGGCTTTACGGGAGCTTCAAGCTCTGTTGCAAGCTCAGCGGCAATTGAGCCTATTGTAATGCCCGTTATATAATCAAAAAAATCGAGCTGTGACATCTGCTTGTGTCCCAAAAGCTTTGCAATAACAAAAAGAGCCGCCGCTGACAAAAGTGAAGTCAGAATAACCTTTATAAAATCCATAAACTGCCTCCGAAAAGTTTTTCGGTAATATTATTGTATACTACAAATAAAATTAAGCATCAAAAGGAGAAAATTATGAGTCAGGAACTTAAAAGAACCTATATACCCTTCAAGGATTGGAAAGAAAAATCCAAGCAGACAGAATATACCGAGCCTACTCCCCTTTTAAATCCCGACGGAACACTTAATGCTAAGGGTTGGGCAAGACACAATGTTTTTATTTACGACAGAAAGCTTGTTAAATCAGAGCGCCTTATAAGCCGCAAGGAATGGGACTATTACACCGTAACAGACGGTAAAAAACAGCTTCTGGTATCCTTTGCCAATGTGGGTATCGGCGGCTTTATGGGGCTGAGACTCCTTGACCTTGAAACGGGAGAGGTTACAGCAGATTCATTTCAGATTTTTGTTGGCGGCAACCGTTGTCTGCCCCTTAACAGAGTTGATGCACCGGGCAGATTCAAAAACAAGGTTGGAAAAACGGAATTTGATTTTCAGACCAAAGAAAACGAACGCACCGTATTTTTTAAAACGGTGCATCAGAAAAAAAATCTTGAATGTCAGCTTCATATGGATATCCCGGAGGGGCTTGAAAGCATTACAACGGTACTCCCCTTTAAAGGCGACAGCACAAAATTCTTTATGACCACAAAACAGAACTGTATGCCAACCTCCGGAATTTTCCGTTTTGGAGATTTTACCTATGAATTTTCAAAGGAAAACTCCTTCTGCTCCCTTGACTGGGGTAAGGTAAACACCCCACGTGAGCTTGTGTGGTATTGGGGCAGTGCGGCAACCTATCTCCAGGATGAAGAAGGCAAAAATCATATTTTCGGCTTTGAAATCACGTGGGCAATCGGAGATGAAAGCCATGCAACGGAAACCTGCCTTTTCTATGACGGAAAGGTACATAAAATCGGTGCAGTTGATGTTGAAAAATTCCCCAAGGGAAGATTTATGGAGGAATGGAAAATCATTTCCGAAGACGGACGCTTCAACCTTACAATGACTCCTACCTATAATAATGTAAGCGACCTGAACCTTGGAGTTATAGCAAGAATGAACTGCAACCAGATTTACGGCAAATGGAACGGCACTGTAACGCTTGACGACGGAAAGATTCTTGAAATAAAAGACCTGTTCGCATTCTGCGAATATGTTGAAAACAGATGGTAACAGAAAATGAGATGTAAAAAACTTTCGTTTTTTTACATCTCATTTTTATATTTATGCCTTGTTTTTCTTTTCGGGCACCAAAAAGATAAATACAACTGAGCTTACAAGAAGAAGCATGGGATAGTAAAGGTTGGATATTACACCGAAGGCTGAAATTTCACAGCCGAGTGAGGTTGCAGTTGAAACTGCAACAAGAATCTGTGCACCGTAAGGAAGTATGCCCTGAAAAATGCAGGAGAAGGTATCAAGAATGGAAGCAGTCTTTCTGTTGGAAATGCCGTAATCCTTTGACATTTCAGAAGCAATGGGGTTAGCCATAACAATAGCAACAGTATTGTTTGCAGTTGCTATATCCATAAGACCAACAAGAAGACCTATACCGAGCTGACCGCCTTTTTTCCCCTTGAAAATGCGGCGTATTCCGTTAAGGAGTGCTTCAAAGCCACCGTTATACTTGATAAGTGCACCAAGTGAGGCAACAAGAACAGCAACCATTGAGGTTTCAAACATACCCGCTGCACCTGCACCCATACCCGAAAGAAGGTCAGGGAAGCTTACTGCACCTGTTAAAAGCATTATTAAACTGCCTGAAAGAATACCGATAAGAAGAGTGAGGAACACGTTAATACCAATAATGCCGCTGATAAGAACAAGCAGATAAGGAATAATCTGAATCATATCATATTCCTTTGTAATATTATCGGAAATATCCGCATTCATTGATAACACAAAAATCAGCACAAGTGTAATAATAGCGGCAGGAATAACAACAGCTATGTTTGTGCGGAATTTATCCTTCATCTGACAGCCCTGGCCGTTACAAGCAGCGATAGTTGTATCCGAAATAAAAGAAAGATTATCACCGAACATTGCACCGCCAACAACAGTACCGATGCAAAGAGGAAGTGAAAAGCCTGAGCCCTCAGCTACTGCAACGGCAATAGGGGTAATAAGTGTGATTGTACCGACAGAAGTACCCATTGCAGTTGAAACAAAACAGCTTACAATAAAAATTACAACAACAGCCAATCTTGGCGGAGTTACGGAAAGCATAAAGTAAGCAACGCTTTCAGCAGAGCCTCTGCCTACAACGCCAACAAAAATACCTGCAAGCATAAAAATCAGAAGCATTGTTATAATGTTCTTATCACCTACACCCTGACCCATTATTTCAAACTTTTTGTCAAGGCTTTCGCCCTTTGTCTGCAGCACTGCAACAAACAGAGCCACAAGGAAGGCGACAACTACGGGCACATTGTAAAAGCCCATAGGAATTTTCATTACATATTCAAAAACTATACCCAATGTAAGATAAAAAACAACAAACACACCTATGGGTATCAGTGCAAGAGGATTTGATTTTTTCATTCGGTTTTTTCTCCCTTTTCTTTTGTTCTGTATTTTTCAATTGTGGAAACAACCTTTTTATCGTTATAGAAGATAAAGAAGATAAGTGAAAGAAGGCTGAAGCCACCTGCAAAAACGCCTGTAAGCTTTACACCAAGAAGGCTTACGGATTCACCGGCACCTGCACCAATTGCAAGAATACTTGAAACGCCCATCATTGCAATTGCAGAAGCCACCTTTTCAATAAAGGTTTTAACTGCCGAGAAGATGCCCTCTCTGTTAACACCGTTTTCCACGCTGTCAAGCTGAATAATATCGGAAATAATTGACTGAGGAAGAATGTTGATTGCTGCAAAGGGGAAGGCAACAATAACACCAACAATAAGGCCAACAATAAGCTCGTTACCGGGAGCCAAGGCTGCCAATTTATCACCAAAGTAAATAATTCCGAAAACAATTGTAAAAACAATACTTGCTACAACAAGAGGTGTTTTTTTGTTATATTTACGGCTGAGTTTAATAATAAGCGGGAACAGACAAATTGCCACTACAATTGCCGTGAGCATAACAAGGAAGGACTGTGACTCAGGCACATTGAGAAGCATAGTGATATAATAAAGCATAGCTGTCTGGAAGAAAGCCATTGAAACACCGCTGAAAAGGTCGCCTGCAGTGAAAATTACAAAGTTCCTGTTTTTGAAAACAAGTGCAAAGGATTTAAGGATTGATTCCTTTGGCTTTGTATTTTCTTCAACATAATCCTTTTCATTAAATGCATATGCACTTAAAAGAAGGCAGGTGATACCGATTGCGGCAAAAACCGTGAATACACTTCTCCATGCCCAAAGAGGAGTAAGGCCGGCTTTTTTGAGCATATCCACAAAAAGTGTTGCGGCATACATAAATGAGCTTGAGCCCATAAAGAAGGCTGTACTTATTCCGTAATAGCCTACTCTTACCTTTGTATCGGGGATAATTTCGGGAACAAGAGCATTCTTGGGGATGAAATAGAAGGTATAAGCCGTATAGTAAACAATAAGGAAAAATCCTACCCAGATTGCATTTGCTGCACTGCCTTGTTTAAAGGGTGCAAAGAAGATAAGAAGTACGGACAGAGCATAAGGAATTGCCGCATAGCGTAAGAAGGGCATTCTGCGACCTGCCTTATGTGTACATTTATCGGAGAGCGAAGCAACAATAGGATCGGTTACGGCATCAACAACCTTACCGATAGCAGTTATAAGTGCCATAATTGTAATAAAGCCCAAAAATTTATTATCGGGAAGAAGTGACGGTAGGCCGCTTTTAGCCGTAGGCTGGAAGAAATAAAGAAGATAGTTACTGATCATACCGGTAAAAAGACCTTTTGCAATATCAGCAAGGCAATAGCGGTACATTTTTCTTTTAGGAAGAACTTTAGACATAAAAATCACCTTTCACACACACAGATTTTTTTTGCACAATTTTATTTAAGCTTCGCAGTGAGTACGCCTTGAGTTGCAGTTTTAAAATCAGCTACGGTCTTTTCACGCCACTGTGTTTCTGTGGGATAGAATAGCTCATAATAATTTTCGCGGACCACTTCGCTTGAAACCTTATTTTCCGAAGGATACCAATGCTGACGGTTTTCGTCAACGGTATATTTAAGAGAAAGAATGGAATCCATAAAGCTGTCGCCGATTGTGCCGAACTCAAAGCAGGTTGAGAAAAGATCTTTTTCAGTATTCTTCTTTTCTGCAAGACGGTAGAAAAAGTCTGTTGTGTCACCGGTTGTTGCATAGAAGGATTCGGAATCGTGAGAAATCACATAGTCATAACCGAAAGCTTTTTTCGTTTCAGCTTCAGTCATTGTTTCATAAACGGAATTGAATATTACCATATTGTAGCGGGGACCGTAGCCTGAGTGGATATCAATATGTACAATATTTTCATAGTCACCCTCAAGGCAGTCATCAAAAACACCTTTAAGATATGCTGTTGACTTTTCATCACCCTTGCCACCGTAATAAACACCGGTAGGATATTCATACTGACCTGTAAGAAGTGCATCGGAAACCTTATCCGCACCCTTTGTTATTGCCTCTTTTGCAAGACTCAGATAAAATCCGACCTCGTGCCATAAGGCGTTGCCGATTTTACCCTCAGGCTGAAGGAACTGTTTTACCTCAGGATAGTCCTTATTTGAAGTAAGGTCGAAATTATCCCAATCAATAATAAAGTTACGGTTAAGGTCAACATTATTCTCATTATAACGGCGCATATATTTCATACCGTAGGGATTAACATTTGCAACAATAAGTAAGCCCGTTGAATCCGTATCAAGAGTGGGATAGATTTCATCAAAGAACACATCAAGCATTACAGAGCCGATATAGCCCTCCATACCGTGAACGCCCGTTGTAAGCACTATAAGATTTTTGTTTTCCTTGTTTGCAGGAAGATAAATATTATCAATATAAAGGTTATCACTTTCATCAACTGCGTATTCACTGACTTCTACCGTAATATCCTTTTTTCTAAGCTGTTCAATACGGTCTTCAAGGTGAGCACGGATTTCATCGTAGCTGTTATAGAACACTTCACTGTAAGCATAGCCTTCCTCAACCTCGGGCTGACGTGCACCCGTAAGCACCAGCTGAGGTCCGACTGCAGTGAGAAACAGACCGACCGCAAGAATAACTGCTGTAAAAATTATCAAACCTTTTTTGCACTTTTTGTTTTTCAAAATGGCACATCCTTTCGCATTTCAATAATTTAATATTATACAATAAAATATACAATATTTCAATAGCTCACAGCACTTAAGGTGACGGTTCTGTTTTTTATTGACAACACATTTATTTTATGATAGATTAAAAATGTAGTTATAAATTTGTAATATTCATATCAGATTTAAACTGCAACCAATATTTTAAAAGGAGAGAAATTTATGTCATTATCACCGCTATTAGCTAAAATTATCGGCTTACTGCTTGCCGTGCTTACCCCGTTTTTAAACTTCTTTATGGCAGTAATACCCGGCACCTCAGCTGATGATGTAAGCCTTGCTATGGAGAAAACAGGAGGCTATATAAAAGGAGTTTGCCACGCCGAGCCTCAGTATGAGCTTTTAAACGAAGGTAATATTGAATGGTTCCGCGATGATATTCCCTTCCCTTACAACAAGGACGGAAGCCTTTCCCAAAGCTACATAAGCTGGAAGGAGGAGTCAAAGGAATTTGCCGAAAACGGTATAAGAATTTTCGGTATCACTCCCTATCCTGAGGATTATATAGAATACGGACTTGATCCCCGACTGCCTGAAAGCAGAGAAGCCATTCAGGATATTGCCCGTTTTTATATGGAAGACCTCCGAGGTATAGTTGGTGCTTTTCAGATTACAAATGAAATGGGAATTGACCGTTTCACCTATCCTCTTACAATGGAAGAGGCTTATGAATTTGTCGGTATGCAGCTTGAAGCTATGTACCCTATAAGAGATGATGTTATTATCGGCTACAATCTTGCTGCACTTTCAATTCTTGATATGCCCATTAAGATGAGCAAGTATCATCAGTATTGCGACTATGTGGGCGTTGACCTTTACCTTGGCTGCTTTGAAAACGTTCTTAAGAATGCAGACCAGTACATCACCGTTCTTAATTACGTAAGCAAGATTACACGCAAGCCCGTTATTCTTTGTGAATTCGGCTACATAGGTCTCGGCGAGCCTAAGAGTGAAGAAGAAAAGCTTGCCATTCTTGAATCTTACGGTTATTCGAGTGAAGAAGAAGCAGCGGCTGATATTGATAACTTCATAAAGGCCTTACCACCGGAGCTTGCTGACGAATTTGACAGATATGCCGATGAAACACCTGAATACAGAGCAGACCTTATGTTCAACGGTGAATTTGCAAATCATCTTTACAGAGAGCTGCCCGATGGCTTCGGTCTTTACGGATTTCCACACACTCCCGAAGGTCAGGCTGAGTTCTTCTCGTACATAATACCTAAAATCAGAAGTCTTGATTATGTTATAGGCTCCTTCATTTATATGTGGGATGACTCAGGTGACTGCTATGTATGCGGTCAGGAGGACTGCCCTGTTGAAACAAAATGGGGACTTGTTGACTGTGACGGCAATCCCAAGCCTGCCTATTATGCAGTGCAGGAGGCATTTGCTGACTGATAACGGCTGAATAAACAACTGAAAAAGACAAGTTTCTAAGGAAACTTGTCTTTTTTTGTGTTTTAGTGTTCAAATTGGTAACAGGTAGACAAATTGGAATTTGGCTAACTGTTTAGTCATCGACAAATTCTTCTACATACTCTTCATAGGTATCCGTATTTACTTCGTAACTCTTATATGCTGTAAAACCTAGAGCAACTAAGAGCAGTTGTCCTACAATGATAATAGCAAGAATGATTCCAATGGTTTTCCATATTTTGCGGCTTCGGTTGTTTTTCACAACCAACTGCTCATTAATTCTGGATAGCTGCTCTGCAATGATATCTACATTTTCGTTTTGATTAATGGGTGAGCCTAACAATTGGCTAACATTGACCTCAAATACTTCAGCTATTTTTTGAAGCATTTCTGCGTCTGGTACAGAAAGGCCTTTCTCCCACTTTGAAATAGTTTGTCGAACTACATTCAATCTGATTGCCAATTCATCTTGCGTGAGTCCTTTTGTTTTACGCAAGGCTTTAATGTTTTCGTTAAGCATAGTTGTACCTCCTCGTTCTTGGCTGCTTTTATTTTGCCACAGAAGCACCGTTGCTGCAAGCAACGCAAGTTAACATTGGCATAAATACTGTCAAATTCTTATTTATAGAACTGATTATAGCACACATAATCTAAATTTACAATCGGGGGTCTGGTGAAATCCGCTTGCCCGTAAGATATAAAATCAAGGCAAAGCCTTGCATATCATCAATTCTGCAGGAATTGCATATCATCAACCTCGAAGAGATTGTATATCATCAAGCCGACAGAAATGCACACCTGAAGGTGTGATGAGATACAACACGGCTATGCCGTGTTGATGATATACACGCTGACGCGTGATGATATACCAAACCTATCGGCTTGGATAAAAAAAATCCTGTTCCGAAGAACAGGATTTTTTTGTGTTTACAGCTCAATTTAGCAACAAACTATTTTTGATTTGATTTAGCGGTATTAAGGGAACTAATCAACAACTTCTTCACTTCAATACACATATCAAGAACTTTTCTGTCCTCATAATAACCGCTTTCAATAAGAAGCTCCAACCAATATTCACTTTCACTACACTCTTTCAGAGCAATCTGCAATTTAGCAATAAAATCAGCTCTGCCGTGGCCATAAAAAGCTTCACGGATATTTGCACCGACAGAAGTACCTGAACGAATAAGCTGATTAGTTAAAACTGTTTCTTTTTTACTTTGTTTTACATAATTACAAACTTTAATTATTTCAAGCGCAAATGCTTTTGATTTGTCTATTAA
>JAXJQQ010000174.1:0-3936 GCA_036311065.1 Acutalibacteraceae bacterium
TATCGATACTCTTAAGCAATCTGATAACGGTAAGTATTTTGTTAAATATGAGGATGTTGAGTTAAGAAATGCAAGCGACGGAAAGGGTAAGCTGATTCTTATAAAGCTTGAAAACTGTAAATCACTTGCAGATTTATTGAAAGATTTTTCTTTTACACTTGATGAAGCGATAAGGTTAGGTATTAATGTATGTAAGTCTTTAATCAAGTGCAGAAGCTTCGGATATATTTATCCCAATCTTAAGCCTGAAAATATATTATTTGATGTTGACGGCAGATGCAAGCTTGGTGATTTCGGCACATTCAGTTGTCTTGAACCTGCTAAAACCTCTGTTGCTTTCAAAAGAACACAGTATTTTATGGCTCCTGAATATATTAAAACAGGCAACATAAATTGTACTGCAGATACCTATTCGTTAGGTCTTGTGCTTTATATGCTTACAAACAGAGGTAGATTGCCTTTTTCTGAGCCTTATCCGCAAAAGGAAACGGTCAACGGGCTTAATGCATCGGTTGAAAAAAGGCTTTCAGGCGAACAAATGGAAAAGCCTGCCTTTGCAAGTGATGAACTTTGGCGTATAATCTGCAAAGCTTGTAACACTAATCCTAACAGCAGATATTTTTCACCCGATCAGATGCTGTCTGACCTTAAAAATGCCTTGAATAACAAGCCTTTTGAAGAACCGGTTTATGATGAAATTTATTCCAAAAGCATCGAAAATTCTGAAGAAGAGGTTTTAATTCCTGAAATTGATGAACTGAACGACAAAGCAGAAGAAATTACTCCTTCATTGTCAATCAAGGAAGAAATACAGATTCCTGAAATTGTTCCTGCATATAAAAAGAAAAATACTCAGCGTAAAAAAAGTATCAGATACGAAAAATTGCCGGAAATTAAAAAGCCTGCAAAAAAAACAAACAAAGAACCTGTAAAAAAGCTTGTGGTTCTTGCAATTATTGCAATTCTTCTTGTTGTGCTTTTTATTATATCTGCTGTTTTGCATTCTGCTGATACGGACAATCAGGCTGTTGCGGCAGTTATCAATGGAGGAACTCAATTCATTTACTCTCTCGGAGGTGTAATTATAAATGGCTGCCCAAATGGTTAAAACTGTTATGAGTTATGAAGCAAAAGCCGGTGAAATGGTAGCTTCAGCTGAAAAAACGGCAGAAAAAATGATCAAAGACGCTGATATACAGGCTGAAATTATTATAAAAACCTCAGTAGAACAGGCTCATAATCAGGCAAATATTATATTAAGCGATGCAGAATACACAGCTTCAGGTATAATTAAACAAGCAGAAAAGCTTGCTGAACTCAGAGAAAAGAAATCCATAACCGATACAGAAAAGCAGTATGAAGCTGCAATGGAGCTTGTATTTACAGAACTTGTAAAATAAATGCGTCATAAATATTTTTTAAGGAGGTGCTGTTTTGGCAAAAGTTAAACTTGTTCACTTTGAAATAATTTCTCTGCTCAGTGAAAGCAAAAGAATAACTGATTATCTTCAGAAGCTCGGCAAGGTACAGCTTGACGATGTAGATGACGATGAGCTTTTAAAATATGATACCTCAGCGATAGTTTCACAGTATGATAAAAAGCTCAGAACAGTAACCGAAGCAATAAACCTGCTTAACAGATATTGCAATATAAAAAAATCTTTTATTGATTCATTTAATGATTATAAAGAAATTGCATATGACGAATATAAGCTGATGTGCGATAAAGTCATTAGCTTCGAAGAAATATGCAATACTATTATTTCAATAAGCAAGCATATACAAGTGCTCCGCGATGAGATATCTGACACTCAGGCTGTATATGATTATCATACAAGCTGGGCAAATCTTGATATACCGATGGCCTCAAAGCGAACTCTTTCAACTAATATTTTTATCGGTACATTCAACAGAGAGCTTACTGAAAATGAGATAATCAAACTGATAACAGATTCTGACAGTGAACTCGACGATGTTGCTGTTGAGGTTATAAGCAGTCGTTCGCTCATGACTTGTGCTGTTATTATGTGTCATAACAGTCACGCTGAAAAACTTGAGTCAATACTTAAGCTTTCAGGTTTTTCGATGCCCGAGAAAACATATCCGGCCCTTGCAACAAAAACTGCAGGTGAATGTCAGGAAAAGATTACAACGCTTCAGGCAGAAATTACAGAGTGTGAGAATAAGATTAAAGCATATTCTCAGGATTATGACAATCTTCGCTTTCTGTGTGACTATTATACGGCTCAGAAAGAAAAATATGAAACAGTTGAAAAAACAGCTTCAACTCAATCTGTTTATGTTCTCAGAGGATATATGCCTGAAAGAATGGCCGAGGAAGTTAAATTTGCTATTGAACAGAAGTTTACCTGTCAGGTTGAATTTTCTGAACCTGATTATGAACTTGATGAAGTTCCCGTACTCATTGAGAACGGTATGTTTGCGGGCGGTGTTGAAAGTATAACAAATATGTATTCCTCTCCGTCAAACAATGATATTGACCCTAATCCGATTATGGCATTCTTCTATTATGTGTTCTTCGGATTTATGCTTTCTGATGCAGGATACGGAATTCTGATGATTATATTTGCAATTGTTGCAAGAGCAAAGTTCAAGGTAAAAGGCAATTCGCTTAAATTTGCCAATATGGTGTTCTTTTGCGGAATATCAACCGTGTTCTGGGGTGCAATGTTCGGCGGTTGGTTCGGTGATCTGATACCTACTATTGCTACTAACTTCCTGGGTTATGAAACCGGGCCTGATCTTGCAATCTGGATGGATCCTATAGGCAACAGTATGAATCTGCTTTTATATTGCCTCGGATTCGGTATTATACAGTTATTTGCAGGATTACTGATACGCGGCTTTATGCTAATAAAAAAGAAGGAATATGTTGCTGCATTCTGCGATACTCTTCCTGTTATAATTTTTGTAAGCGGGTTTGCTGTTATCGGTGCAGGACTTATGACAGAATTGCCGCAAAAGATATCTTCTCTTGGTATTCCGCTGCTATCTGTGGGGGCAGTGCTTATAGTTCTTACAGCAGGCAGAAGTGCAAAAAATATTATAGGTAAGCTTGGCGGGGGACTTTATTCTCTTTATACAGTTGCAACAGGATATGTCGGTGACATACTTTCCTATTCTCGCTTGCTTGCACTCAGTCTTGTTACAGGTGTTGTTGCAAGTGCAGTTAACCTTCTGGCATCAATGCTTGGAAATATATTCGCTTTTATTCCTATATTTATTTTCGGCCACATACTGAATATAGCGATTAATCTTATAGGAACTTATGTGCATACAAACAGACTTCAGTATGTAGAATTCTTTTCAAAATTTTACGAAGGTTCAGGTAAGGTATTTACACCATTCAGAATAAATTCTAAATATTATACAATCAAGGAGGAAAAAAATTATGAATAACTTAGGTCTTTTCTTTGCAATTATGGGTGCTGCTTTTGCGGTTGGTCTTGCCGGTATCGGCTCAGCTAAAGGTGTTGGTCTCACAGGTGAAGCTGCTGCGGGCTTACTTTCAGAAAAAACAGATATGTTTGGTAAGGTGCTCACTTTACAGATTCTCCCCGGTACTCAGGGCCTTTACGGCTTTATCATTGCAATTGTTCTTCTTAATAAGCTTCAGATTTTCAGCGGCAATCCTGTAAATGTTACGTTAGAGCAGGGCCTTACTCTTTTTGCCGCTTGTCTCCCTATTGCAATTACAGGTTTTTTCTCTGCAATTTATCAGGGCAGAGTAGCGGCTGCAGGTATTTCTCTTATTGCTAAACAGCCTACAATGCTTGGTAAAAGTATGACCCTTGCTTCAATTGTTGAGCTTTACGCAATTCTCACTCTTCTCATCTCCTTCCTTGCTGTGTTCAATATTTCCGTTGGTTAATTAACCCATTGCAAAAAGGAGAAGTACTGATGACAGGTCTTGAA
>JAXJQQ010000175.1:0-48710 GCA_036311065.1 Acutalibacteraceae bacterium
CTCCTTTAGTTTTGATTTTAAACCGTTGGTAAGGTTTAGGTCAGGAAGGTTTCGAACTGACCGCTTTTATTTAAAGCTTAAGCATTATATAACAACTTGAATTCAAATGCAAGAGTTTCTGACAGATTCAGCTACAGCTTCAGCACATTTTTTACAAATTTTTTCATCGTCACACTCTGCCATAACCCTTATAACAGGCTCGGTGCCTGATTCCCGAAGAAGTATTCTCCCCCTGCCGCAAAGCTCATTTTCAGCCTTTTTCACAGCACTAAGCACCGTTTTATTGTTCACCGCTTCTTTTTTATCCTTCACTCTGACATTGATAAGCGTCTGAGGATATTTTGAAAACCCGCAGGTAAGCTCACTGAGCTTCTTTTTTCTTTCAAGCATAACCTCCATAATTTTCAGTGCAGTAAGTATCCCGTCACCAGTTGTGGCATATTTTGAAAAGATTATATGGCCTGACTGTTCTCCGCCGAGAGCACAGCCGTTTTTGAGCATATAATCGTGAACATATTTATCCCCTACCGATGTTTTTGCATAGCTTATACCCAATCGCTCAAAAGCTTTATAAAGGCCGTAATTAGACATTACAGTTGTGACTACAGTATTATTGCTCAGTTCACGGTTTTCCTTCATATATTTTCCGCAGATATAAAGTATACCGTCACCGTCCACAACCTCACCCTTTTCGTCAACTGCAAGGCAGCGGTCAGCATCTCCGTCAAAGGCAAAACCGCAGTCAATACCTTTTTCAACAACAAGACTGCGAAGCTTTTCGATATGAGTTGAGCCGCAGCTATCGTTTATATTGGTGCCGTCAGGCTCATTGCCGATCACGTAAGTTTCTGCACCCAAAGCTTCAAAAACACTTTTCGCAATATTCCATGAGCTTCCGTTTGCACAGTCAAGGCCGATCTTCTTATTTCTGAAGGAAAACTTACCTAAGGATATAAGATAACCGAGATAGCGGTTTCTGCCCGAAATATAATCAACTGTTTTGCCTATGTCATCCTTCAAGGCAAAAGGAATAGCGGATTCAGTATTGTTTTTATCAAGATATTGCTCAATAAGCCTGAGCAAACTGTCATCGGCTTTTTCACCGCCGCTGCCGAGAAGCTTTATTCCGTTATCGTAAAAAGGATTGTGACTTGCAGAAATCATCACACCGCAATCAAATCCGTCATTTCTTGTTACCCATGCGGTGCAAGGGGTAGTTGTGACATGAAGAATGTAAGCATCAGCCCCTGAGGACACAACACCTCCCGCAAGAATATACTCAAACATATAGCTTGAACGCCTTGTATCCTTTCCGATAACAATTCTCGCCCTGCCCTTTTTATTTTCGCTTTTTCTTCTTTGGTTAAAATGATAACCGAGAAACCGTCCGATTTTGTAAGCGTGATCAGCGGTAAGGATGACATTTGCTTCACCACGGAAGCCGTCGGTGCCGAAATATCTGCCCATATCACTCACTCCTTTTTTTCACTATGTTATCAGCTGACTTATAAATACTGTTCTCCTTCACTGTGCCTCTTACACTTGAAAGTGGGTAAACTATACTGTTTCTGCCTATTATTGTGCCGGGATTCAGAACGCTGTTGCAGCCTATTTCTGCACCGTCACCTATCATTGCACCAAATTTTCTCAGCCCCGTTTCAATTTTTTCACCCTCACACCTGACTTTTACATAGGTACGGTCGCTCTTTACATTTGAGGTCACTGCACCTGCACCAAGGTGTGCCTTATAGCCCAATATACTGTCACCCACATAATTATAGTGAGGCACCTGAACCGAGTCAAAAAGAATTGCATTTTTTACCTCAGTTGAATTGCCCACAACACAGTTTTTACCTATAAGTGCAGATCCCCGGATAAATGCTCCTTGCCTGATTTCGGTTCCCTCCCCTATAATTGCAGGCCCATTCAGGGAGCTTTCAGAGGAAACAACCGCTTTTTTATGCACCCACACAAATTGGGATATCTCTTCATACTCCTCTTTAGGTAATTCTCTTCCGATTTTTTTGATAATCTCTGATATACTTTCAAGAATGAACCACGGGAAGTTAAACTCTGAAAGATACTTCCCTGCCAGGGTTTTATCCAAAGAAAAAAGGTCGCTTGTTCTGAGCATAAGATTTCCCCTTTAAAGAAATTGATATATAAAAATACTACTCCGAATTTTTATCTTTTATTCGGAGTAGTATTCATTATTATGATTTATTTTAACTTTTATCTGCAAAGTGCGATGGTGGGAAGTGTCTTTTCAGCCACAAGCTGAGGATTATATTCCATCATCATATGTCCGCCCTTTTCGCATTCATAGGTTACAACATTTTCTCCAAGAGCATCAATAATCTGCTGAAGATTATCTGCATTGGCAACCTTATCTTCCTTTGCAGTGATAACAACTGAGGGAACCTTAAGCTCAGAAACCTTATTGAAATCAACAGCTCTTGCATGGCTTGTCATAACGGCAACTCCTGTGCCTGTACCTTCAAGCTTCATCGGGTCGGAAATTCTGGAGAGGTCATAATTCTTTGCATATTCACTGTCACTGAAGCTCATTTCAACAAGCATTCTTACAAGTGCAGGCACCTTAAGAGCCAATTTAAGAATGAGGTTACACATAGCACCCATAATAGGAACCATAACCTTCATAATTGAGCCGGGCATTGAAGCCACTGACTGAGGTGCATAAAGAACAAGACCCTTGACTTTTTCGGGATGGTCTGTTGCAATGTTAAGAGCGATACCGCCGCCCATTGAATGACCGCCTAAAATCCATTCACCGCCAAGATCTTCCATAAGGGCGAAAATGAGGCTTTCTCTGTCAACAAGAGTCATATCGAGAGTTTCCCTTGTGGAATAGCCGAAGTCAGGTGCATCAACGGTTACAACAAAATAACCTGCCCTCTGATATTCTTCAGCAATGCCTTCAAGAGAGGCTGTTGAAAGGCAGAAGCCGTGGACAAGAAGAATCTGTCCCTTGGCTTTTGCGGCGGGCTCATAGGTTCTGTAATGAAGGGTGTATTCACCTGAACAGAAGAAATTGCTGTTATCAAAGGGCTTTTCAGAACTTTCCGCAGCAAAAGCTACAGTGCAAACAGAAAAAGCCATAATTACAGCTAAGATTAATGATAATGCTTTTTTCATAAATAAATCTTCCTTTCGTTGACTTGTTTGCCATATTATAACATTTATTAAAAAATATTACAAGATGAATTTGAACAAAAAGTAAACAAAATGGCTTCTGTCTGAAAACAGAAGCCGTCTGAATTTTTTATTTGATTACATATAAGCAACCATAAGGAACTTAACACATACAAGAACAAGACCGATACAAGCACCGATACCCGTTGAGTTGATAATTGCGGTTGCTTTTTCATTGTAGCCTGCAGCTACTGCCTTCTTGATAGCCTTAACATCAAGAACTGCATAAACTACGATAAGTACGATAAATGCAAGAGAAATTGTTTTCCAAAGGAAAGCAGGAACTGCAAGGAATAAAGCAAGGAAAAGAGCTGTAAAGAACTTAAGAGCCTTTGTAGCCTTTGAAGGATCCTTTTCCTTCTTAGCCTTCTTTTTACCCTTACCCTTAGCAGGAGCGGGAGCTGCTGTAACGCAAGGTGATTCTGCTGTTACATAAGGACAGCTTGCATATGCGGCAGGAATGGGTGCTGCGGGAGCAACAGGTTCTGCAGGTGCTACGGGAGCTTCAGCTACATAAGCGGGAGCTACAGGCACTTCTGCTACAGGAGCAGCTGATGACTGTGAAAAAACATCATTTGACTGAGCATTCTGGAAAGCGGAATCAGCGTTTTCTACCTTCTGTCCGCAGATGAAACAAAAATCTGAGTTATCTTCGATTGAGTTGCCGCAAAATTTACAAATCATAAGTAATTCCTCCTTGAAACTTTGATTTTTTCATAATCAGATGAAGTTATTATAACATTAAAAATTTCTATTTACAATAGCTAATATAAAATAAATTGCTCTTTTTTGCTCTTTTTTCAATATTTTACATATTATACAGCAGCTTTATTTCGTCATAAAAAAGTATTTTAGCTTTTTTACAGCAAAAAATATTTACGGTGATAAAATTATGTCAACGGCTTTTCTCTGCTTTTCGGGAACGGTTATAGGTGTTATAAACTCTCTTTTCGGTGCGGGAGGAGGTATTCTTGCTGTTCCCATACTCAAAAAATGCGATCTTCCACAAAGAGAAGCCCAGGCTTCTTCGCTTGCGGTTATTCTCCCCCTTTCCGCAGTAAGCGCTTTAATATATTATATGAAGGGATATTTTACCCTTAGCGAAGGACTGCCTTTTATTCCCTTCGGTCTTCTCGGCGGATTTATAGGCACAAGACTGATAACCAGAATACCCGAAAGGATTCTCAGCACAGTGTTTTACCTTTTACTTATTTATTCGGGAATAAGGATGATATTCAGATGAGTATACTTAACGCAGTTTTTTCCTTTATTTCGGGAACACTTTCCTCTATGGGCTTTGGCGGAGGTACCGTTCTTATAATTTTTCTTACACTGCTGCTTTCTTACCCGCAGACAAAGGCACAGGGAATAAACCTGATGTTTTACATTGTAAGCACCTTTATCCCCCTTGTAATATATTGGAAAAAGAAGCTGATTAATAAAAAATGTGCTGTACCTATGGGTCTTGGCGGAGCTATGGGAATCGCACTCGGATATTTTCTTATGGATAAAATTCCTGCTGAGTATCTGAGTAAGCTTTTTGGCGTATTTGTTATAGCTGTGGGATTGAAGGGTATTTTAGAAATCAGGAAGAAAAAGTAAAAAGAGCTGTAAAAAAACGAAAGTTTTTTACAGCTCTTTTAGTCTTATTTTCTTTTTCGTAAAAAGTCCTCAAGTATCATAACTGCCGATACGGCATCAACAACATTTTTTCTTTTCTGACCTCTTACATTATTGTCGCTCAATGCCCGGTGGGCGGAAACCGTTGTCAGTCTTTCATCCTGCATTTCGGTTACAATACCTGTTTCCTCACTCAGACGGAGTGCAAATGCTTTGCATTTTTCCGCTCTCTCACCTTCACTGCCGTCCATATTCTTCGGAAGGCCAACAACTATAAGCTCAGCCTTTTTTGTTTTGGCAATTTCTGCAATTTCCTTTATAAGCTTAGGCTCATAGCTCTGATTTATAACACCGACGGGAGATGCAAGAAATTCCATTCTGTCACACACAGCAATGCCCGTTCTGACATCACCGTAATCAACGGATAAAATAATCATATATCATCCTCACTGATTTTCCAGAGCTGCGATATTCTTATCTGCCTGCTCAATAGTCTCTGCAAAGGTTTTGCTCTGCTTATACTTATGAATTTCACTGAACACATATCTGAATACGGTTTTAGCAGGGTTTGTTGAGCCGGTATGAAGGTCAGTATCATAATCATGACCGTACCATACGGCAGTTACATAGTGAGGTGTTCCGCCGCAATACCACTTATCGTAGTTATCTGATGTAGTACCTGTTTTTGCAAAGGTCTGGAAGCCGTGAATTTTACTTCCGTAGCCTGTACCTGCACTTTCGGTTACTGCTTTTGTAAGCATAGAGCGCATCATATCAGAGGTCTCTCTCTTGATTGACTGCTGAGGCACTTCATTGCCGCTTTCAAGCAGAATATTTCCGTTTCTGTCCGTTACCTTATAATAGCTGTAAGGCTTGTAATAGTGTCCGCCATTACCGAATGTAGCAAAGGCTGCAGCCATTTCAAGTGATGTTACACCCTTAGTTGTACCGCCTACGGCAAGGGGGCTGAGGTCCTTATCCTTTACGGGATCAAGGTTGATATGGAATCTCTCATTGCAGTACATCATAGCAGCAGTTGTACCGAGCTGTTCATAGAGAATTCTTGCAGGTACGGTATTAAGTGAGCGGACAAGAGCACTTTCAACAGTTACATATTTACCTGAACCGTGGTCACCGTTGAAGTTTCTCGGCCAGTCTTTGCCGTTATTATACTTCGGAAGAGCTTTTTCAAGAATCTTGGAGGTTGCGGTAATATGTCCTCCGTCAATAGCGGGAGCATAAACTGCAAGGGGCTTGATTGATGAGCCTGGCTGCTGCTTTGCTCTTTGGTCAGTTGCACGGTTGTAAGCTCTGTTGTCCGTCTTTTTACCTGTACTGCCCACAAGAGCCACAATACGGCCCTCATAATCCATAATAGTCATTGATGACTGAGGAAGGTTACCGTTCTTATCGCGGCTTCTGGGAGTCGGGAAGCCTGTTCTGTTAGCATAGGTTTTTTCAAGGAAATTCTGGATATCAATATCAACAGCGGCATAGATGTTAAGACCGCCGTAATATACCTGTCTCCATGCTTCATTCTGTTCGTAGCCGTACTTTTCCTGAAGGTCAGCTATAACCTGGTCAATTACATATTCCTCATACCAGGAAAGAAGCTCTTCTTCGTCAATTTTTTCGTTTTCTGTTGCGGGCTTTTTGTATTCAAGCACCTTTACGTTCTTAGCCTGGTTTTTATTCTTCTGCTTTTCTGTAATCTTGCCTTCCTGATGCATATAGAAAAGGCAGAGATTCTTTCTTTCCATACATTTATCATAGTTTGCGTAAGGATTGAGAGAATAGGGAGCCTTTGTGATACCTGCAAGCATTGCACATTCGTTCAAGGTAAGCTCGGAAAGCTCCTTACCGAAATAGGTTTCAGCCGCAGTTTTAACACCGTAACAGCCTGCACCCAGAGAAACAGTGTTAAGGTATGCTTCAACAATATCCTTTTTGGAATAGTTTCTTTCAAGGTTAAGTGCACGGAGAATTTCGTTGAATTTTCTTATATAGGTAGCTTCATTATCATCAGTAAGGTTTTTGATAAGCTGCTGAGTGATAGTTGAGGCACCCTGACCTTCGTATTCGGGCTTGATGAAAACACCGATGGTACGAATCCAGTCCACACCGGGGTGGTCATAGAAGCGCTTATCCTCAAGGCAGATGAAAGCCCAGAGAAGATTTTCAGGCATTTCGTCATAGTCTACCCAGATTCTGTTTTCCTCACCGTGAAGTCTTGCAAGCTCAACAGTGTCACCCTCATCATCATAGCCGTACATAATAGTTGTCTGGCTCTGAGAGTTCTTATAGGTATCAAGGTCAATTGCCTTACCGCCGTTGATTATTGAATCAGCGTGAGACAGAACAGTTCCGCCTACGATAATAGCAGTGAGCATACCTGCAACAAAAATGCAGAAGAAAAAGGTGAACAAACCGAAAAGCACAGGATGCTTTTTCCTTTTCTTCTTTTTCCTTGTCTTCTTTCCGCTTTCGGGAGCCTTTGTATCAGGCCTTGCAGAAGGATTATTTTTTGAGTTTTTTGCCATAACAGCAGTCCTCCGGATAATCAGTTATTTTAAGTATGCACAAAAACACATACCCATACTATTTTACATTATAATAAATCCCGAAGATTAAATCAACAATAAAAATAATAATTTTTGTATTTTTATGAAAAAAGTAACATTTTGTTTTGACATATTAACCCGTTTATCGTCGCTATCGAATCATTTCACACAAATTTCACACTTATTACACACAGCTTTTTTATAATTGGTAAAAATATTTATTCTGTCAGAGGTGAAAAGTATGAACAGCAGAATACTTATTGTTGATGACGATAAAAGAATCAACGACCTTCTTGTAGATATATTCACCGTGGAGGGCTACGAAACCGTAAGTGCCTATGACGGTGAAGAAGCGATAAAAATACTTGAAAGCAATAAGGACATCCCCCTTATGCTGCTTGATGTTATGCTTCCCGAATTTGACGGCTGGCAGGTGCTTGACTATGTTAAGCAGCATTTTGATGTAAAGGTTATTATGCTCACCGCCCTTTCCGATGAATACAATGAAGCAAAGGGACTTAAAAACGGTGCAGACGATTATGTTATCAAGCCCTTTAAAAGAGCCGCCCTTATTGAAAGAGTAAAAAAGCTTATTTCTGGCTACATAACCACTAACACCAGAATCCTCGTAAGCGGAAGACTCAGGGTTTCTCAGGCAGAAATGAAGGTGTATATTGATGAAAAAGAAATCAAAATCACTGCAAAAGAATATCAGCTACTGACCCTTCTTATGAAAAACAGACCCAACGTGCTTGACAGAAACACCATACTTGAAAAAATATGGGGTATTGAATACAGCGGAAATGACAGAACAATTGACACACACATAAAAATGCTCCGCCATTCCCTCGGCGACTGCGGAGAGCTTATCCGTACCGTAAGAGGTACAGGCTACAGCTTTGAGGGTGAGGTAACAGAAATATGAAAACGAGCTTCAGAATAAAGGTTGTTGCTGTATTTCTTGCAGGGATTCTCCTTTCTGTGTTCTGCATGACCTTTATGAGCAGTATTCTTTTAAGGCCGATTTTTATTTCAAACTCAAAGCATACAATGATTGATTATGCAGAGAGAATCAATCAGGATACGAGCAAAGATAAGGATGTTATAAATTCACTGCTTGAGGAAATAAACATATCTTACGGTATTACTACTCACATAACTGACAGAGAAGGTAACATACTTTTTTCCTATTCAAAAAACAACGGCACGAACAACCAGATTATTGAAAAATACAGAACATATGTTAACCTGTATAACGAAAAGGATACTCACGAAAACTATTATTTCAAGGAACGCACGGATTCAAACGACAATATAAGAAAAATTATCTATGTCGGTCAGCTTTCAAACGGCAACTTTGTAATTATGAATAAGGCCATCAAGGGCGTTGAGCAGGATATAAAGCTTGTTTCAATATTCATTATGATAATGGGCCTTACCGTTGCCGTGGTGGGTACAGTAATATGGAGTATTTTTACTAAGTCCTTTACGGATAAAATTAAAAAGATGAGCATTGTTACAAATAAAATGTCTCAGCTTGATTTTAACGAAAAAATAGACTACAAGGGCACGGACGAAATTGCCGCACTTGCCGAGTCCATAAACACCATGTCAGACGAGCTTAAGGAAAGCATTAAAACACTTCAGGGTGATATTGAAAGAAGAAAAAACCTTATAAGAGACATTTCTCACGAGCTGAAAACACCTGTTACTACAATCAAGGGCTACATAGAAAATATTCAGTATATAACCGAGGAAGACAAAAAGCTGAAAAGATACTGTGAAATAGCAGTGGAAGAATGCGATTCAATGGATAACCTTATTCAGGAAATGCTTGAAATGTCACGCCTTGAAAGCGACGGCTATGTGTGTGATATGGAGATAACAGATACACTGGATATAGTTTCCCTTATAAACAACAAGCTTGATGCAGAATTCAGAAGCTACAAGTTTGACACGGAATTTGACAAGGCAGAAATTCTTTGCAACAAGGTGCTTATTTCAAGAGCTGTGATAAACTTTATAAAAAATGCAACTAAATACGGTGAAAAAGAATGTGAGATTCTTGTAAGAGGAACGCTCATGGAGGACGGATATTATTTTTCCGTAACAAATAAAGGCCGTGAGCTTACTGAAGAAGAAAAAGAAAACATCTGGAGCCTTTTTTATAAAGCAGATAAATCCCGCCACAGAGACAGCAGCCACGGAATAGGTCTTTCAATGGTAAAGCAGATTGCAAGGCTGCACGGCGGCGAAGCAGGACTTAAAAGCGGAAACGGTGAAAACACATTTTATCTTAAGCTTTAATAATAAAACACAGAAAGCCAACGGCGTATGCCGTTGGCTTATTGTTTTATTAAATTTTTGAGCACACAAGCCAACCTTTCAGCTTTATACGGTTGTTACAATGTTGGATGTGTTGCTTACAGTTTGTACCATAAGCAGATTTTTCTTTGCGTAGTGCTTACAGGTAATTCTGTACTGATAATTTGCGGGAACTACAAGCGTTGTGTCGAGGTTAGCCATCCAAGTATCAGCATAAACATTTCCGTATTCATAGTAGTCTTCCCAATCGTAAGAGCTTGATTTTCTTCTTTGAACGGTAAGGTCCTTAAAACCACATTTAACCACTTCCATAGAGCCGTGTGTCTGACCGGTTATATTAAGGGTGCTTCCGGTTTTTGTAAGATAAATGCTGTATGAAAGTATGAGACCGGTTGCCCGTGTATTATTTTCATTATTTGCAATATCGGCAAAATCCGATGTAAGTGAAAAATCAACTACATAAGGAACAAAATCCTCATCGTTTAATGCGCTTGTATCAAAAATAAAAAATGAGAACATTAAAATTATTGATAGTGTTAATGAAACAACCTTTTTCAAAACTGTTTTCTCCTTAATTGATTGTATTTATAATACTTACCAATTCCGAATAAGGTATATCCGATTCAATAAAATAACGGTAGTCACCACTAACGAATTCAGCAACACACACTTTCTCGTATTCTGTAACAGATACAGAAATATCATCAACCGTCACCATTTTCATATTCTCAATATCTATATAACCAAATGACTGTTGTTGTGGATTATAACTGTATATACCATACTTATAAACAACAGATCCACAATGAATATCAAACACTACTTGTCTAAGTGTTCCTTCCAAATACTCAGGCAAGCTCACCTTATACTCATCGGAGTTTGTGATGAATATTTCAGGGAAGAGAATATCTTTATATCCGTGCTTTTCAAGGTCTTTAAGAAGAGTATCAACGGAGATGAATTCTTTCTCATCTTCTCCGAAAAATACAACCTGAACAGTCTCTTTTGCAAAAGAAATAAATCCGTTATCTATGCTTACGTTGCGGGAGTTACCCACAGCAAAAAGCGAGGTGAAGCAAACAGCTGAAAGCACTGCTGCGAGGAAGAGCACCTTAAGCATTACCTTCTTGCTTCTTTTGGATTTTACCGGCTTATTTTCTGCTCCTTCAGCGTGTGTTTTTTTAATAAGCTTTTCTATGCCGGCATCTATTTCTTCCTGAGAAGGTTCGGGAATATCCGCGATAAGCCCGTCTATAAAATCGGTTAATTCCTTTGCTGAATTATCGATATCTTTTTTAGCTTTTTCCTTATTCTGACGGTAAAAATTAAAATCTTCTGACTCAAGATTTATATCGTTTTCTGCGGCTTCGGCATTTTTGCCGAAAACCTGATTATCCACATCCAAGGTAAACCACCCTTCCTTTTGGTAAGTATCGCTCTTCATAGGTATATTCCGTAAAAGCGAAAACTTAACAAAATAAATTTTAATAAAATAAAATTTCAATCATTATATCTCTGCACTTGTCTCTGAGGCGCTTTTTACGCATTGAGCAGGCGTGAATATCCATGCCAAGCATTTTTGCAATCTGACCTGTTCTGAGAGTGTTATCACTGAACAGATCAAAAAGCTCTTTTTCCCTGTCGGACAGACGGGCGTAAACCTCATTTATGTACCTTTCGGCATAATATTCCACTATATCTTCTTCAAAGCTTCTGAATTTACGGGAAAGCTCAATCATTTCTTCATCATAAACACATTCCTTATCCTGCACGGCAGCACGCCTTTTATATTCTTTTAAAACCATATGGTGTGCCGTTGTAAAAAGCCAGGGTTTAATGTGTACAGTTTCAAGCAAATGTCCTTTTTTACTAAAGACAATAAAGGTTTCCTGAGTTGCATCCTCAGCATCTTCTTTTTTGGAGAGTCTGCTCATACAATATCTGTAAACCGGAGCATAATACTCTTTACAGTATGACTCCAGCTCTTCTTTGCTCAGCAAAATGTTCACTCTCCTTTTAAAATTAGTTAATAGTTAGTTTATAGCATAAAACGCGAAAATTGTCAATAAAGAACGAAAAGTCTATCCTCAGTGTTCCTTCTATCCGCTCCCACCTATGCATATACTCTACGGGGTGATATTATGTTTGAGCTTATCAAAGCCGTTTTCGGCAACCTTTTATTCTTTTTTCTGCACCTTAAAAACCCGACCTCTTTCCCGAAGGCTTTATCAGCCGAAAGGGAACGGGAGCTTCTGGCAAAAATGAAAAAGCAAGGCGACGCCAAGGCAAGAGAAGAGCTTATTGAGCACAATCTCCGCCTGGTGTCGCACATAATCAAAAAGTATTATTCGGGCTACGATGAGCAGGAGGACCTGATTTCCATAGGCACAATAGGGCTTATAAAGGCTGTGGATTCCTTTGACCCTGATAAAGGAATAAGGTTTGCCACCTACGGTTCAAGGTGCATTGAAAACGAAATTCTGATGTTTTTCAGAGGTAAAAAGAAGGATGCTAATGTAGTTTCCGTCAATGAGCCGATTGATGTTGACAGTGAAGGCAACCCTTTGACTCTTATTGATGTTATATACGTTGATGACACCATAAGTGACGATATTGACCTTAAAAGAAAAACCGCCCGTCTTTATGAGCTGATTGAACAGCTCACCGACGAGCGGGATAAAGAAATTATTATAAAACGCTACGGTCTTTACAACACAAAAGAGCTGACCCAACGGGAAATTGCAAAGGGAATGGGTATTTCCCGTTCTTACGTTTCAAGGATTGAAAAAAGGGTTTTACAGGAATTAAGAGATAAATTTGATTAAGGTCTTTCAAAGCTGATTTTACCCATCTTACCGCCACGGTATTCGTCAAGCAGCATTACGGAGGCTCTTTCAAGGTTGACCTCGCCACCCTTTATGAGCATACCTCTTTCCCTGCCGATTTCTTCAAGGATTTCCCATGGCATACATTGGTGGATATCGTCAATATTCCTGAGCTTGTATCTGCCTGTAAGCTTATCCTCGTAGCCGTTGACGAGCACCTCTATAAGGCGCACAGCCATAGTCTCGCTGTCCATAACCTCGTCCTTTACCGAGCCGATAAAGGCAAGCTTATCCCCTACCTCAGGGTCGTCGAATCTTGGCCAGAGCACACCGGGAGTATCCAGAAGCTCAATACCGTTACCGATGGCAAACCACTGATTACTTCTTGTAACGCCGGGCTTATCGGCAACCTTTGCACGGTTTTTACCTGCCATTCTGTTTATAAAAGAGGATTTACCCGTATTGGGTATACCCACAACCATCATACGAAGTGCCTTACCCGGCATACCCTTTTCCTCGTTACGGCGGATTGTATCGGCAAGCACCTGACGGACAAGGCTGTGGTACTGATTAAGCCCCTTACCCGTTCTGCAGTCAACAGCAAGGGCATACTGACCCTGACTGCGGAAATACTCTATCCACTGCCGTGTTATATTGTCGTCAGCCATATCGCACTTATTTAAAAGCACAATTCTCGGCTTTCTGCCCGTAAGCTCATTAAGCTCGGGATTGCGTGAGGACATAGGTATTCTTGCATCAAGAAGCTCCGTCACCGCATCAACCAAGGGCAGACTTTCTTTAATAAGGCGCCTTGTTTTTGCCATATGACCCGGAAACCACTGCACAACCTGTTTCTGACTGTCAGCCATAAAAATACCTCCTTAGGATGAAAGAACACAGAGATACTCTGTGTTCTTTTTGTGATATTATTCAACCGACCATTCGGACACGGGATAAAAATTTATATCTTTTGTCCTTCCGAAGTCATCGGTTACTATATTGCACACCTTGAATTTTACCTCACCAAGGATATATTCCTCACGGATAAAGCCGATTTTTTCACTTCGGCTGTCCGTTGAACCCTGGCGGTTATCACCCATAACAAAAACATGACCTTCAGGTACAGTTACAGGGAACTGTACACCTTCACTGTTAAGGGTACGGTTATTGATATAAGGCTCGTCAAGCAAAACACCGTCAACGGTAACATCACCTGTTGAAAAGTTTATATCCACAACCTGATTTTCTGTTGCAATTATTCTTTTTACAATAGGCTCCTGGAACCAGTTGGGCTGAGTTACAATAACAACCTGACCGTATTCGGGCTTTAAATCAAAAGCGGAAACAACAAGCCAGTCACCGTGCTGCAGAGTGGGAAGCATTGAGGTGCCCGAAACACCGACGATTCTGAAAAGGAAGGTAAAAATGAGCATAATTGTTACCACAGCAACAGCCAGCACCGATGCCATATCGTAAACATTGATATAAAGTTTGTCTTTAAAAGTAAGCTCCGATTTATCTTTTTTGGTAATAT
Source organism: Acutalibacteraceae bacterium (assembly GCA_036311065.1). Lineage (GTDB taxonomy): Bacteria > Bacillota > Clostridia > Oscillospirales > Acutalibacteraceae > UBA6857. Next base: position 14,079 of record JAXJQQ010000175.1, read on the forward strand.
CCTTAATCATTTATGAGCCGCCTTTCATATTATTGTTGATATTAGGTTAAGAAAAACAAAAGGAAGGGATATTCCCTTCCTTCCATTTGCTTGTTTTATCAGCCAATCTTTTCCTTAACCTTAGCTGACTTACCAACTCTGTCACGAAGGTAGTAGAGCTTGCTTCTGCGAACTTTACCGTTTCTGACAACTTCAACCTTAGCTACGTTAGGTGAGTGAACAGGGAATACTCTTTCAACACCTACGCCGTAAGCTACACGGCGAACTGTGAAGGTTGATGAAACTCCGCTGCCCTTCTTAGCGATGATTGTACCTTCGAAAACCTGGATTCTTTCTCTTTCGCCTTCACGGATTTTTACGTGAACACGAACTGTTGAACCGATGTTGAGTTCGGGTACCTCAGCCTTAAGGGATGAGTTTGAGATGAGTTTGAGTGCGTCCATTTTAATATCCTCCTAAATTCTGCCACGTTCATTCCGAAATACATACGAAAGAGGACCGTTTGCTTTTATTTGCGACTGAATTCAGCCTGCACTACATTACAAATGCCTGAATATTTTACCACAACACTTTTTAAAATGCAAGTGTTTTTTAAAATTTTTTTACTTGATTTTTACGCTCTTTACGGAGCTGTAAGGAGTGTACACTGTACCGCTGTCGGTTTTTATGTAGGCTCTGACCTTGAAGTAATAGGTTCTGCCCCTTGTAAGGCCTGATTTTGTTGCCTTTACTTTATTGGTTTTGTATGAGCCCATTTTTTTATAGCCCGAGGATTTTTTTGTTGAATAATATACCTGATAGCCTGATTCACCGCTGACATTTGTCCATGAAACACTCACAGAGCCCTTTGAAGGCGAGGTCACCTTAAGTGTTGGTGTGGAAGCTTTGGTTGCGGTTTTGATTCTTGTGCCCGTTTCACGCCATACGGTGCCTGATTCGGTTTCAATATAGGGCTTTACAGAGAAGGTATACTTTGTTCCCTTTTTAAGCTTATTTATTGTAATCTTACGGTCCTTGGTGGAGCTTTTAACGGTCTTCCACTTTTTCTTGGCTGAATCATAGCGGTAAACCCTGTAGCCCGTTGCACCGCTGACCTTACTCCAGGTAAGAGTGACAGAGGTTGTGGTCTGTGTTGCTTTGAGATTTTTAACAGCAGCAGGGATTGTTGCCGTTTTTATGTTTTTGTATTTTTCAGAAACAATTCTTTCATAGCCTTCGTCAACATAAGCCCTTACTGCAAAGGAATACTTTTTACCCTGTGAAAGTCCTTCAACAGTATAAGTAAGATAGTTGGTATAACCTATTGTTTCCCACTTTTTGGTTGAGGAATTATACTTTCTTATCATATAACCTGTTGCGCCCTTAACCTTTTTCCAATTAAGGGTTACGGAAGTGCTTTTTTCTGTTGCAGTAAGCTTGCTTGTTGCACCAAGAACAAGCTTTGTACCCTTTTCAGGAATTGTGTTTTTGCTGTTACAAAGGTCACACTTTGCAGTTTTTGTGCCATCGGCACTGTAGGTAGCATCATTGTTATATGTATATTTTGTAAAGGAATGCTCATGGGAATTTTCAACGGAGAATTTATACTCCTTCAAAAGGCCGTTGATTGTTTTGCTTTCAACAAACAGAGAAAGCTTGTGCTCACCGTTAGAAATCTGAGCCGTGGGGATACTGAGAGTATAACCGATTTCTTCACCGAGGGAAGAAAAATCGGGATACTGGGCTGCGATATCATCCCTTACAGCTTTGGTTACGGGTAATTTTTCACCGTCATCAATCTGCCAATAGATGCTGACGGGATATCTGCCCGTATTAAAAGCCCAGCCTTCAAGAGTGATTTCATTTACGGTGTAAGCATCAAAAGCCGTACCTTCGGGGATTTCTGAGCATTCATATATAAGCTCATCGTATACGCTGAAATAAAGGAAGTTGCTGTAATCGCTGCGGTTACCTGTTTTGGTATCAACTGCAGTTATATAAGCCAGGTAGTTACCACCGGGCAGGGTTGAGGCTGAAATACTCTTTTCAAGCGTTGAGGATGAAAGAGTATACTGCTTCATATTATCCCAGTCATAGCCTGCAGTTTCGTCAACACAACGCACAATTGAAAGGTTATATTTATCAAATGTGCCCTTGGGCTTATTCCATGAAAGAGAAAAAGCTGTTTTGCTGCTGACGGAGGTATATTCAGCGTCAAGCTTCAGAGTGGGTGCCTTCATACCCTCGGCGTAGCCGTATATGGGCCAATATCTGCTTTTTGCAAGGTCGCCCCTTTTCTGTGCATTCAGCTCTGCATTAGCAGGAATTTCAAAATGACGGCAGAAATAATATGCCGCATCGTATGCACCCTGAATGTTATTTCCAACACCCTTTATCATACCGAAGGTGTTCGGATAATACTTTTGCAATTCATAATGCAGGTAATAAAGCTGACCGGTAAGGGTTGTCCAGTCATAGCCGTTTTCTGCACAGTAGTTTTTGAGTCGTATCCAACGGCTGTCGTGCCACTGGCAGATACCGTAAGAGGTATATTCACCCGTTTCTTTATTGTAGTCGCCCTTATTATTAGGGTTAAAGCTGGACTCCCTTTCAATGTTAGTGAGGATGCCCACAGCTGCCGCAGTGCTCAAGCCCATATTGTTTTTGAGAAAGAAAAAGATGTTTTCTCTGTTAAGATTGGCGGCTTCACTTTCAGGTGCCGAGAATGTGAAAAGACACAAAAGGCACACAAAGGAAAGCACAAAAGCTGTTATGTTTTTCAGTTTTCTTTTCATATTTTCCCTCCTGACTGCGATAGGGTTCAAGTAATTATACCATATCATGGAAGAAATTGCAACTGTGGGGAAAATCCCTAAAAAACGGTCGTTGGTTACCCAACGACCGTTTTTTATTCAAAATCTGTCATATCTTCAATAAGCAGTTTTTTTCTTACAAGGGAATAGGAAACACCGTCGGCTCTTTTCTGCACCTCATCGGCAAGAAGTGAGGGGTTGACATTGGTTGTGCTGCCTGCAGGAAGGGTAACGCTGAGCTTTACCCTGTTATCGAGCTTACCGATTTTATAGTGCTTTATAAATTCAATAAGGTTGATATCCTTCAAGACCTTGTGTCTGCCCTTTTTACCGAGCTTCTGAACGATAAGCTCATCACCGCTGAGCATTTCTTCAATCATCTTTATGAGCCCGTCGGCATCCTTTTCACAGTCGAAGAAAATATCAAACTCACCGAAGGAAATCTTTTTCGGGTCATATACGGGATCCTTTACTGCGGTGATTTCAATACCCGGAGGCATTGCACCTTTCATCATTTCATAAATTTCCTCGTTGGTGCACTCCCCTTCTATACGCATATCCATACTTTCATAAAGGCTTTCCATACCTAAGGAAAGAGGAAGAGCAAAGGTGATATAAGGATGAGGGTTGAAGCCCTCAGTGTACCACAGAGGCACTCTCGCTCTTCTGACGGCTCTTGTCATAGCCCTCATAAGGTCAAGGTGGGAGACATAGCGGCTCATGCCCATTTTTTTAAACCATACTCTGACACATCGCATCGCATTTACCTCCGTTAATCATATTTGATCCGCAGCCTGCACACTGAATTCTGCAGTGGGGCGTTGTTTCACTTTCATAGGCTTTTTTGCTTTCCTTGATAAGGAACTGCTTTCTGATACCGTAATCAAGGTGATCCCAAGGAAGAATTTCCTCATAATCACGCTTTCTGCTTGTATAGAAAAGAGGATCTATGCCGCATTTTTCGAAGGCTTCAAGCCAGGTATCAAAGCGGAAGGAATCATCCCAGGAGTCAAACTTACAGCCGTTTCTCCAGGCGTACTCAATAACATCACAGAGCCTTCTGTCACCCCTTGCAAAAACGCCCTCAAGAAAGCTGATATTGACCTTGTGGTAGCTGACGGAAATTTTTCTTGTTTTGACACTTGACAGAAGATGCTCCTGCTTTTTCATAAGCTCTTCCATTGTGTCCTGAGCTTCCCACTGGAAGGGGGTGAAGGGCTTAGGAACAAAGGATGCAACGCTTATGCTTACCTGAACACCCTTGCCCTTGGGTCGGTCGGGGTTAGTGTAAAATTCATTAACAACCTTCTGTGCAAGGTCGGCAATACCTGCAACATCATCGTAGGTCTCCGTAGGAAGACCGAGCATAAAATAAAGCTTAACTGCAGACCAACCGCCTGAGAAGGATTTTCTTGCAGTGGAAAGCATTTCTTCTTCCGTAACATTTTTGTTTATGGCATCACGAAGGCGCTGAGTACCTGCTTCGGGAGCGAAGGTGAGACCGCTTCTTCTTACACGGCTCAGGTAACCCATAAGCTTTTCTGAGAAATTATCCACACGAAGTGAGGGCAGAGCAATGTTAACCTTGTCCTTTTCCGTCCACTGAAGAAGCTTTTCCATAAGCTCTTCAAGGTGGGTATAGTCACTTGTTGAAAGGGAGGACAGAGAAATTTCATCGTATCCTGTGCTCTCACAAAGGTGCTGACACTGGGTATTTACCGTATCTGCCGATTTTTCTCTTATAGGACGGTAAATAAAGCCTGCCTGACAGAAACGGCAGCCACGGATACAGCCACGGAGAATTTCATGTACAACTCTGTCGTGAACAATTTCCATAAATGGAACAATAAACTTTTCGGGATAATGCACCTTATCAAGGTCGGCAACAACTCTCTTTGTCACCTTTTCGGGGGCACTGCCTTTAGGCACAATTGCTTTTACTGTGCCGTCTTCGTTATATTCAATATCATAAAGTGAGGGCACATAAATACCCTTTATCTGTGCAGCTCTTGAGAGGAACTCCTCTTTTGTTGCACCCTGCTTTTTGCACTCAATAAGAAGGTCGAAAAGCTCGTTTGAAACCTCTTCGCCGTCACCAAGGGAGAAAATATCAAAGAAATCTGCCATAGGCTCAGGGTTACACACACAAGGCCCACCGCCAACGATAATCGGTGTAAGACCGCTTCTGTCCGCGGCTCTTACGGGAATACCTGCAAGGTCAAGCATATTAAGAACATTCGTATATGAAAGTTCATACTGCAAGGTAAAGCCGATAAGGTCAAAATCTGAAAGAGGGTCGCCGCTTTCAAGGGCAAAAAGAGGTATGCTTCTTTCTCTCATTTCCTTTTCCATATCATGCCAGGGAGCAAAAACTCTTTCACACCAGACATCCTCACGGGCATTTGCAGCAGAATAAAGAATTTTTATTCCCAGATGTGACATACCGATTTCGTAGCTATCAGGGAAGCAGAAGGCATAGCGAAGGTCAACCTTGCTTTTATCCTTCTGAACACTGTTGAGCTCACCGCCTGTATATCTGCCCGGCTTTTGCACTAAGGGCAATATTTTTTCAACTTCTTTACTTATCATTATTTAACTCCATTTCTTTTTGAAAGTTATTATATTTAAATATAAAGTAACAGCAATAAAGCTGAAATTTAAACGAATGAATATGCAATAGGCTATACAGGCAAGGCTGAAAATCAGGGTAAAAGCAGCCGATAGCACCTGAGTTATTCTGACACTTTTTTCTTCACCGTATTTTTCATTTAAAAGGCTTATAAGGCATCTGCCGAAATCCAGAATTTTCACGGGAAGCATATTTATAAGTGCAATAAAGCCGTTTACCAGAGCAAAAATCATAAAGTCTTCTTTTCCCGTAAGAAGAAATCCGACAACAGATATAATTACACAAATAAGGTTCAGAATAATTCCGCCCATAGCAATGAGGGCTTCTTTTTTATAAGAAAGCACTGTCCCCTCTTTTTCAATTCTCATACCGAAAATGCCAAGCTCAACATAATTGATTCTGTCACCGTAATAAAGCATAAGCAAAAGGTGACCGCTTTCATGGATAAGCGAAGAAAAAAGGGACATAAGAACTATTTTCTCCTCACTGAAAAGAAGCATAACAGTTATAACTGCAGCAAAGGAAAATCTTATTCTGAGCTGAAAAGCAGGAAGATCAACAATCATCTGAAAGAGCTGTTAAGGGATTGAGCCTTATATTGTCATTCCTCACTTCAAAATGAAGGTGGGGACCCGTAGACCAACCCGTTGAGCCCACAAGAGCAATTGTTTCACCCTTATTAATCTTCATCCCTACCTCTGCCACTATTTCACTGCAATGGCAGTAAAAGGTCTGAAGACCGTCAGAATGAGTTATGAAGATGTATTTTCCTGCCCGTGAATCCTCATCAATTCTTGTAACCGTACCGGGCAGAGCACAACGGATTTTTGTGCCTTCGGGAGCAGCAATATCAAGACCTGTATGAAAGCTCCATTTACCCGTAATGGGATTTGTACGGTAGCCGAAGTATGAGGTATATCTTCCGTTTTCAATCGGAGACAGCATTTTATCAGTTATCTTATAGGGTGCAAAGCTTGTTTTTTCCGCAGCTTCATAATGCTCAAGGTCTTCACCGCCCGACGGTAAATCAATGTCATTTTTTGGAGCATTACCCTGAGTTACAACATCCGTAACAGATGAGCCGAAAACCGCAAGACCGTCTCCGTCAAAAAGTCCGCCGAAAAATGACATAACGGAAGAAATTTCCTCAGAAGTGCTGTTGTGGTTAATGTAAAAGCTCAGCTTCTGCTTCATTTCCTCACCGAAAGTTCCGCCAAACCGACTTGAAAGAAAAAGCACAGCCACAATTATTGCACAAATAAAAAACTGAAGGATAATAACGGGAGAATGAAAATCCTTTTCCTTGTCATTATCTTTTGCAGGTCGTATTCTCTTTTCGTCCATAAAAATCACCCATTGATTTATATGACAAAAAGGTAAGTTTTATAACCTTCGTTACAGTATATCATATAAAAGCTGATTTTTAAACATTTTACACAAGAAAATTTTGTAATCTTTCGTGTTGACTATTTTCCGTTGCAGTGTTATTATACTATTTAATAGTGTTATATATATTGTATATAACAAAAATATTATGAAAGCGGAGGAATAAAAATGTTTTCAGATTTCAAAAACGACGGTTTTATGTACCTCATTATCCTTGCTGTTATCATTTTTGTTTGTGCTCAGGCACTTTTCTTTATGAAAAAAGCATGGGCAAGAGGTAAGGAATTAGGTATTACAACCGACAAGCTCAAAAACGCAGTTACTTCAAGTGCAATTTTCTCTTTTGCACCTGCAGTAGGTATTGCAGTTACCGTTATCACCCTTTCAGTGGCTCTCGGTTATGTTCTGCCCTGGATAAGACTTACGGTTATCGGTGCAATTCAGTATGAGACAACAGCGGCAATTGCAGCACTTGAGGCCGCAGGACTTACAGGCGGTATCTCACAGCCTGTTTCCGACCCTGAAATTTTTGCAACAATTGCATGGGTTATGACAATCGGCAGTATCCTTCCCCTTATTCTTATCCCCATCATTCTTAAGAAGATTCAGAAGGGCGTTTCCGATGTTGCTTCTAAGAACTCAAAGTGGATGGATGTTATGACCGCAGCCGCATTCATCGGTCTTATTGCCGCATTCATCGGCAGAGGCCTTGCAGGTACAGGCTCAAGTAAGGAACAGATTATCGGTGACGGTGCAGGTGTGCTTTCTCTTACAGCTCTTATTGCATCAATCGGCTTTATGCTTATGTTCACGCTTATTAATAAAAAGCTTAAGAAAAACTGGATTGAAGCTCTTGCAATGCCCTTAAGCATGGTTCTTGCAATGGTTGTTGTTGTGCTTATCAATCAGTTCTTACCCGAAATTGCCGCTATTGAATGGCGTTATTAAAAGAAAGGAGAAAATGTATTATGAATAAGACATATATGGATAAAGTTCATACCTGGGGCAGAATCTGGTGTATTGCTTCACTCATTTTCTTCCTTTGCATTCCCCTTGCAATTTCTCTTCACCTCGGTGTATGGCCCAGAGCAGAAATTCTCGGTAAGGGTCTTGCTTCCATCGCTTTCTTCTTTGCTACGGGTATTATTGAGGTTGTTGCTTACTCCCCCATGCTTGGTGCAGGCGGTACATACCTTTCATTCGTTACCGGTAACATTATGAACCTTAAAATGCCCTGTGCTCTTAACGCTATGGAAAACGCCAAGGTTAAGGCAAACACAGAAGAGGGTGAGGTTATTACAACAATCGCTATCTGTGCTTCAATCATCGTTACAACCCTTGTAATTGCGATTTTCGTTATCATCTTTGCTCTTAATCCCAGCTTCTCACAGCTTATGGCAAGCGATACCTTTGCTCCCGCATTCCAGCAGGTTACTTACACAATCTTCGGTTCACTTGCAGCAACATACTTCGTTAAGCACTGGAAAATCTCAATTTTCCCCATTGCCGCTATCACACTTCTTCTTGTATTTGTTGACCCCGGCATCGGCGTGCTTATCCCCGTTGGCGTTGTTCTTTCAATGCTCGGTGCACACGTGCTTTACAAGCTTAAGAAGGTATAAATCAAATAAAAAAAATAACACGGGCGATGCCCGTGTTATTTTTTTATTTCATACTTGCCGAAACACGCACTGTATACTTACCGTATATCCAACAGTCGTCAACCTCTTCTGACTGAATTGAGATGTTTGAAACCTCAATTATCTGAGCCCCTGCCCTTGCAAGGTTCACGGTTGAAACATTCAGCTCAATCTGTATATCCTCAGCAGTGATTTTCTGAAGGCTTTTCTCAGGACCTATAACCACAAGCTCTTCAAGATTACCAAAGCTGAAATCAACATTATAATCAAAATTTTCATCCTGATTGATATAAACTATTTTTCCTGCTGCACCGTTCAGAATTCTGCGTTCCATAGATGACATATCAAGCTTTACAACAATTTTATCAAGCTGCTTATCAACAACATTTACTCCAAGCTTTTCATCAACCTTAAAATCAAATGTGTTAACAGAATCTGAAACCTCACGGAAATCCACAGAGCCTACATAAAGCACATCATATTTATCTCCGTCCTTGGGATTGTAAGATATTTCAACTTCAGACGGTGTAATTTCAACCTCAGGCGGATTTTCTGTATATACGGAAGGAGGATTAAGGAACTTCACTCCGACGGGTACCTTTCCCACAACAGAAACGGGTACGGTCACCTTTGGAGGATTAGATTCGTTGTTTATTCCTTCAACGGTAAGGAATCTTGAATCTGCCGTTCCTTCAAATTTATAGCTGATTTCCGCAGGAAGCTCCAGGGAGGCAGTAAGCGGAAGCTTATCTTCGGGAATCTCTGCTTCAAAATAAACATTCTGCAGCCTGTTAAGAATTGTTGCAGGACCCGTAATATCCACAGTACTCATTGATGGAACAGGCTGTCCCACTGTATATTTACCCTGAACAAGCCCTTCTGTTCCGTTTTTAAGCTTTGCCGAAACATTGAAGGTTGAAGTAATCTTTCTGTCAAAAAATACAGCTATGGTTGAAGGTGAAACAGAATTTATATTAACATAACCGCCCACACCGTCAGCAACTCTTGCTGTGAGGGTTATAAGCTTATAGCCCGAGGAATCAATATAGGTTCCTGTTGCTTCAACAATAATATCATCCTTTGTAATAGCCTTGGAATTGATGTTATAAGCCTTACCTGAAATTTCAACATCAACATAAAGCTTTTCTTCATCCACAAAGTAAATATAATCCGAGCCCTCCGTAAGAGTGTTTGTAAGCGACACCCTTACATCACTGACTGTTCTGACAGTTTCAGCACTGTAATTGATTTTTGCAGTACCCCAGATAATAACTGCAAGCACTACGGAAAACACCATCAGGAATTTATTGTTATAAAACAAGGATTCAACTTTAATTTTTTTCTTGCCGTCAGCCATTACCTTTTCCTCCTGATGATTTTGAATTTTCTTCCCTTTTCATCATTCTCTTCAAAGCTGAGGAAATCAGTTAAAGCAGCAAGCAGCTCACCAAGGCTTATTCCTCTTTCAAGTACACCGCCCTGAGCTACGGAAATCTGACCCGATTCCTCAGAAACAATAATAATCAGAGCGTCACTGTTTTCACTCATACCCACTGCAGCTCTGTGGCGGGTTCCGAGCTCCAGACTCATTTCCGACTGAGTAAGTGGCAGAATACAGCCTGCTGAATGAATTCGGTTATCTCTTATTATCACCGCACCGTCATGAAGAGGTGCTTTTGGGAAGAAAATGTTTTCAATAATAGGAGTTGTGATTGAAGAATCAACACGGCTTCCTGATGACACGATTTCATCAAGGGGCACACTGCCTTCAATAACAATCAGAGCACCAACCTTCTGCTCACTCATATTGGAAACTGCCTTTGAAATATTAGAAACAGAAGATCTGATTTCATCACTGCCTACATCATCACTTTTACTCAGAAAGCTGAGAACACGGCGGAAATCACCGCGGCCGAAGGATTCAATGGCATGGCGTATTTCAGGCTGAAACAGCAGAATAATAACAAGCACGATATCACCGAAAAGCTGGCTGAAAATAAAACTGCTTGCCGACATATTGAATGCAGACACAACAATATAAATCAAGCCTAAAAAAGCAATACCCTTAACAAGGTTGAATGCCCTTGTTTTTCTCACAAGCTTGATGCAGTAATATAAAGCCATTGCCACAAGGGCAATATCAATAAGGTCGTACCATTCAACAGACCTTACAAGACGGAGCAAGCCGTCCAAAACACTGTTAAAAAATTCTGCCATATTATCCTCCGGATGATTGAATACCTAAATTTTATTATTAAAGCTTAATTTAAATAAATTTTTCCTCATATATTGTATCACATTTTTTTGCCCATTGCAATTTTATTCAGGCAAAATGACAAAGTTTTTACATCTTTTTTTGTGTTGAAAATACCTGTACTGATTCTGACTGTACCTTTTTCTTCAGTGCCGTAGGTTTTATGAGCAAGATAAGAGCAGTGATACCCCGCCCGCACTGCTATACCTGCTTTGTCAAGATGCTGTGCAACCTGCTCACTGTGAAAATCGGAAACGTTTATTGACAGCACATTGGAGAGCCTTCGGGACAGCATTTCATCGTATATTCTAACATTTTTCATAACAGAAAGGTCTTCACGGAGAAGTTCGATAAGACTTCTCTCCTTTTGAAGAACTGCGTATTCTCCGCCGTAGTCTTTTATATATCTTATGCCTTCGTAAAGACCTGCTATGCCGGGAAGATTGACAGTTCCGCTTTCAAGCTTATCAGGGTAAAAATCAGGCTGATTTTCGTATAGAGAATTACTGCCGGTACCTCCCTCACAAAATGAGTCTATATCCGTATTTTCACTGAGAATAAGCACCCCCGTACCCATAGGTCCTAAAAGTCCCTTATGTCCGGGAAGGCAAAGTATATCCACGGGCATTTCAGTGAGATTTATTCTGTGACTGCCCGCAGCCTGAGCACCGTCAAGAATGAATCGGATTTTCCGTGTTCTGCAGAAGCTGCCGATTTTTACAAAAGGCAGCACAGTACCGAATACATTTGAAACGGCAGTACAGACTACAAGAGCAGTATCCTCATTTACAAGCTTAATAAAATTGCGGAAGGTTTCTTCGTCTGAAAGCGGGTTCACCTCAAAAACATCATATGAGACTATCCCCTGCTGACTCAGCTTATGGACAGGTCTTAAAACTGAGTTATGCTCAAGGGATGAAATAAGAACATGGCCACCCTTTTTCACACTGCCTTTTATTGCCATATTAAGTGCAGTTGTGCAGTTGTTTGTAAATATTACTCTTTCCTCAGATGCGGAGAAGAATTCAGCAAGAGCACTGCGGCAAAGATAAACCTTTTTGCCCGCCTTCATGGTTAAAAAATGTCCTCCGCGTCCCGGGTTTGCACCGTAAAGACTTTGTGCCCTTGTCATCTCAGAAATGACGCAAGAGGGCTTAGGAAAGGTTGTTGCCGCATTATCAAGGTAAATCATATTCTCTCACGGTAGCTTTCTATGCCGAGATTAGGTATGTGATTATCCCTGATAATATCATATGCACTCCAGATATTATCATTTGTAAAAAGGGCAAAATTACAGCCCTGACGGTGGTTGGGATTAGGGTTGCGGCGAAGATTTGCTTTTATATTATGCTTTGAAAGCAGTCTCACTGCCTTTTCGCCCTGAGTCTGACTTTCAAATTTGATATAGGTGTAATTCATAATTCTTCCTCCTTATGTGGATATAATTTTATTTTATTATATGACTTATAATTTTTCCTTGTGACAGCAGTTGACCGAAGGATGTAAAAGTTGTATACTATTATTTGTTAATATGATAGGAGAAAAAACTTATGAACTTACATTTTAAAGACGGAAAATTCAAAATTATGCAGATTGCGGATATTCAGGAGGATGTTCCCCTGAATCCCGATACGGTGAAGCTTATTGACCTTGCCGTTGAAAAAGAAAAGCCTGACCTTGTTGTTCTTACAGGCGACCAGATTCAGGGATATTCACCCTGCTACAGAGACGGAGCACAAAACAAGGTTGAAAAGTGCATTGATTCATTTCTTGAACCTATTGTAAAAAGAAATATCCCGTTTTGCTTTACATACGGTAATCACGACGATGACTGCAAAGTTGAAAAGAGTGCTCAGGCACTTATGTACCGTAAGCACGCAAGCTGTGTTGTGCCCGATGATTGCAATACCCTTGATGAAGGAACATACAGTCTCAAAATCAAGGACAGCAACAACGAAAAAGATATTTTTGCTCTTTATATTATTGACTCGGGCAAGAAAGAGCCTGACGGCTCATACTCTCCCGTTACAAAGGAAAGAATAGAATGGCTGAAAAATCAGAAAAAGCAGAACGGCTATCTACCGTCTTTTCTTTTTCAGCATATTCCCGTACCCGAATACTATGATGTGTTAAAAAAATGCTCACGGTTTACAAAAGGCTGTGTTGAAGGCTTTAAAAGCAGAAAGAACACCTTTTATATTCTCCCTGAGGAAGGCAGAGAGGAAAAGGAGTTTTTAGGTGAAAATGCAGGTGCACCCGAAAAGAACAGCGGTGAGTTCGCTGAAATAAAAAAGGATGGCGACATTATTGCCGTGTGGGTCGGTCATGACCATGTAAACTCCTTCAGAAGAAGACTTGACGGTGTTGATTTAGGCTACTGTCAGGGCGCCGGATTTAATACCTACGGCCCCGGTGATAAAAGAGGCGTGAGAGTTTTTGAACTCAAGGAAGACGACCTGAGAAATTATAATACTTATACGGTTGAAATGGGTGAGCTTTGCGACTATAAGCCTGCAAAGCCCTTCAAGGAATTTATCTTCACTCATATGCCTTCTTCCATTGATGAAGGTATAAGCCTGGGTAAGAAAGTCATAGTAACTGCTGCAACAGTAGGAATTGCTGCTGCAGCAATCAAAAAAATCATGAAATAAAAAAATCCGATATGCTGATTGCATATCGGATTTTTTAATCTTTCTTGTCATACCAATATTCACGGCGTCTTCTTATAAGCTGCTTTCTTACACCGAAAAACAGTGCAATAGCACCGACAAAGGCAAAGCCTATATAAATATGGGTATTATCCGTGCCGTGGATACGGATATCACTCCACAGCTCAGAGAACATTGTAAGAGTCTCCTGGGGAAGGTTATGGAAATACTCCGTATCGGGCATATCTTCTTTTTCAGGATAAAGATATTTATTGTTACGCATTTCCTCATAATCGGGATGGTCAAGCACACCCTGATTAGGTGTTGCATAGCCGATATAAAGAGCATTACTCAGAGCAACCTCCGGATCAAGAAGGAAATTGATATAAAGCATTGCCGCTTCATAATTCTGTGCACATTCAGGAATGCACACAGCATCAACAAACTTGTTCACGCCCTCTTTGGGATAAACGAAGTCAAGGTCGGGATTAACCTCCCTCATCAGCACAAAGTCACCTACATAGTAAGGTACCATAGCAGCTTCTCCGCTTTCCATTTTATTGAAGATTTCGTCCATTACATAGCCCTGAAGCAAGGGCTTCTGCTCAATAAGAAGCTGAGCTACATCAGAAAGCTCCTTTTCATCAGTGGAGTTAAGAGAATAGCCAAGAATTTTCTGAGGAATTGCAAAGGCATCACGGGGGTTATCAATCATAAGAATTTTACCCGCATAACGTTCATCCCATAAGGCAGTCCAGCTCTCCGGGGCCTCTTCAACCATTTTTGTGTTGTAGATAAGACCGACCATACCAACATTATAGGGAACGGAATATTCGCCATGAGGATCATAAAACATATTCTTATATTCCTCAGCAACATATTTATAATTGGGAAGCTTATTGACATCAATTTTTAAAAGCATATCCTCTTTTATCATTCTTTCAATCATATAGTCGGAAGGAATGATAACATCATAGCTTGCACCGCCGTTTTTGATTTTTGGATACATATCCTCATTGCTTTCATAGGTTACATAGTTCACCTTTATGCCCGTAAGCTTTTCGAACTCTGCATTAACATCAATAAGACCGTCCTCATAGGTGTCACAGATATATTCGCCCCAGTTAAAAACATTGATAGTTGTACCTTCAAGACCTTTATACCAGCTCTCGTTAACATAGGCGGAAGCAGTAAAAGAAAAAACAAGAAGGCTGATAAGAGAAACTACTAAAAATGAAAGTTTTTTCATTTTGTGCCCCCCTTATTAAGCTTATTGCTCATTTTCTTCTCCCCTCTTGCCTGTGCAACATTAATAAGCACAAGCAGAAGAAGGATTGCGACAAAAATGAGGGTAGAAAGAGCATACATATCAGGTGTTACTCTTTTTTTGGTCATTGAGAAAATTCTGATAGGCAGGGTTTCAAATGAGGGTCCCTGAGTGAAATAGCTGATAACAAAGTCATCAAGAGACAGCGTGAACGCCATCATCATACCTGAGAAAATACCCGTTGAAATACCCGGAAGAACAACCTTGAAAAATGCCTGAATCGGTGTGCAGCCCAGGTCCATTGCAGCTTCCGGAAGGTACTTATCAAGCTGACGAAGCTTGGGAAGCACGGAAAGAATAACATATGGAAGGTTGAATGTAACGTGGGCTATAAGCATTGTGCCAAAACCGAGAGCATCTGTTTTTCCGATAAGGCCCGCACAGAAAACGAACAGAAGCATCATTGAAATACCTGTTACGATTTCCGGATTCATCATAGGTATATTAGTAACACCCATTGTTAACTGTTTAACATATTTGTTTCTGAAGGCACTGATACCCACTGCTGCTGCAGTACCCATTACCGTTGCCGTAAGAGAAGATGTAACGGCAAGAATAAGGGTGTTTGAAAGAGCCTTCATTGTGCCCTCGTCGTGAAGAAGGGATTCATACCAGCGAAGGGAAAATCCGGAAATTACACTTGTACTTGCAGAGTTGTTGAAGGAAAAAACAATCATAACAACAATCGGTGCGTACAAAAACAGCATTATAAGAGCAACATAAAACTTTGAAAGTGGTGACATTTTTGTTTTCATATCAGCACACCTCCGTCATCATCCTCACCGGTAAAGCGGTTCATAACCATCATACAGATGATAATAAGCACCATAAGAACAAGAGAAAGTGCGGCACCTAAGTTATAGTTGTTAGCAGACTTGAACTGCATTTCTATAACGTCACCGATAAGGGAAAATGTGTTTCCGCCAAGCTTTTTTGAAATATAGAAGGTTGAAACACTCGGAACAAAAACCATGGTAAAGCCCGAAGCTATACCTGGAAGGCTGAGAGGAAGGATGATATCCTTTAAAACGGTAAGTTTATTTGCACCGAGATCCTCTGCAGCTTCAATAAGGCTGTGGTCCATTTTAGCCATTATGGAATAAAGGGGCAGAATCATATAAGGGATATAGTTATACACCATACCCAGAACAACTGCACCCTGAGTGTTGATCATATGAAGCGGGGGCAGCTTTAACCAGGAAAGTGCCGTATTTATAATACCCGTATCCTGCAGAAGAATCATCATAGAATAAGTTCTTATAAGAAGATTCATCCACATGGGAAGCATAACGAGAATCATCATTGTACGCTGAACATTGGCACTGCTTCTTGCCATTATATAAGCAAGAGGGTAAGACATAACAAGGCTTATGACCGTTGCAATAAAGCCCAGCCAGATGGAGTTTATCATAACATCCTTGTATTTGCCGATGTCGGTTATATATTCTAAGGTAAAGTTACCGTTACCGTCAGTTACGGAATAGTAAACCACAAAAATGAGAGGTACAATAACAAAAATCGCCGCCCAGACAAGATAGGGAGAAGCTGTAAGCTTTTTGCCGAGGGACTTTTTTTTCATTTATCACTCCTCCTCTTCTTCAGTAATATCAGAAAGACGTTCAAGCTCATCACTGAATGAGCTGTAGTCACCGTACATACCCGAATATTCACTCTTTTTCATAACGTGAATTGCATCGGGCTCAATCTGTATACCGATTTTTGCACCTACGGGGTAATAATCGGTTGTCTGAATCATCCACTTGAAGTTATCAATATCAACAATCATTTCAAAGTGCACACCCTTGAAGGTGTTTGAGGTAATAGTACCGCTTATTGTACCCTCCTCTACGGGTACAACATCAACATCCTCGGGGCGGACAACAATATCAACGCTTTCATTAACTGCAAAGCCCTTATCAAGGCACTGGAAAACGGCACCTGAGAATTTGGCCTTGAAATCGTCAAGCATAACACCGTCAAGAATATTACTTTCACCGATAAAGTCAGCAACAAAGGCGTTCTCAGGCTCATTGTAAATATCAATAGGTGTGCCTATCTGCTGAATTTTACCGTCATTCATAACAACAACGGTGTCACTCATTGAAAGTGCCTCCTGCTGATCGTGGGTAACATAAATAAAGGTGATACCCATTCTCTTCTGGATATTTTTAAGCTCAACCTGCATATCCTTGCGAAGCTTCAGGTCAAGTGCACCGAGAGGCTCATCAAGAAGAAGAACACGGGGCTCAACAGCAAGGGCACGGGCAATTGCAACACGCTGCTGCTGACCGCCTGAAAGAGATGCAATATTTCTTCTCTGAAAGCCCTTGAGGTTAACAAGCTCAAGCATTTCGTGAACCTTTTTGCTGATATCCTTTTCCTTCATCTTCTTAATGCGAAGACCGAAGGCTATATTATCATAAACATTAAGATGAGGAAACAGAGCATATCTCTGGAAGATAGTATTAACCTGTCTTTTATGAGGCGGCAGATTATTTATATCCTTGCCTTCAAAAATTACCTGACCGCTGTCAGACTCAAGGAAACCTGCAATGATTCTTAAGGTTGTGGTTTTACCGCAGCCGGAGGGACCAAGAAAGGTCATAAATTCCTTGTCCTTTATAGTAAGATTGATGTTATCAAGAATAACATCATCTTCAAATTTCTTTGAAATATTCTGAAGTCGGATGATTACGTTATCTTCCATTTATAAACCCCTTTCCCTGCATGCACCGGCATGCGCGCTCGAATTATACGGTATTTGCTACCGCTGATGAAATCCCAAGAAAAACAGAGTTAAACCACCTGTTTTTCCCGGGACCTTTTTTCATTATATAAATTTGCTCAGAATGAATATTAATACATTCTGTTAAATCACAATATAGAACAAAATCGTGCAAATGTCAACAGTTTTCTGATAATTTTAGGCAAAATTTCAGCACAAAATCACGGCATTTTCTGTAAAACTCTGCATTGCTCCTGTTTTCTCCGTTTTTCTTCATTTTACTCGAAAAAAATTTATTCAGACAAAGAGATAAAAAAAGAGAGCATTATACACAAAAAGTACAATGCCCAATTATAATTCAGTTAAGATATTCCTCCGCCTTGATTTCAAGAAAAGCCTTGATAAGGGGCAGACTTTCCTCACTCATTTCATAGGTTTCGGTTATAATTTCATCCTCGTTCTGACTATCGTAGCTTTTAGTACCGTAATAAACTGCTGCCTTGATAATCTCCGTTTCGTCAAGCTTTTCAATCCATATACGGTAGTTAAAAATGTTAGTACCTATACAGCCCTTCTGCGGATCGGTACCGACGGAGGCACAATAAATATTATAGCTGCCACCGATTCTTGAGCCGCCGATAAGCCAGGGAAGAAGTGGTACAAATATATCGTGTTTTGCCATTTATTAATCCTCACTTTTAAAATTCTGAAAATATAATAACAAATTTAAGTTTAAAAGTAAATACAAAAAAACTAATTCTCCATAAAACTTACCGCTGCAAGGGCTAAGGTCTGCTTATAATAGCTCCATACATAACCTATGGGAAGAATTAAAATGCAAAGAACAAACCAACCGCAAAAGCTGTTTTTCAGCCTTCTGAGAGTTTTTACCTGCTTTTTCATATCATCCTGCGAGCCGCCGATAAGATTCTTAAAGGAAACAAATCTGCCGTCAATATAATAATACTCTGCAAGAAAAAGAGAGCGGCTTATATTTTTATAAAAAACTGAACCGCTTACAAAAAAGGCTATACACCCTGAAATAAGGCCTACAGCAACAATCAGTGAAACATTGCTTTTTATAAGAGTAAAAAGCAAAGCACAGGAAAGAGCGAATGGCAAGAGTGCCACAGCAAACAAAGCTGACCTGAGAAAAAACAGCTTAAGGCTGAAAATCAGAGCATCTGCCGCCCTTAAAGGGTGAAAATAATAAAAGATATCCTTTGCACTGCCGCCTTTTTTCTGTGCACGGCGAAGAAAGAATCTGTCAGCCCCAAGCTTTATACGACGGTAAATACCGTAACAGAAAAACAAAAGCATTAAGGAAACTGTGAAATCAATATATGCTTCCCTGCCACTTAAAAGTACGGCTAATTTATTTTTCATTCCGAGCTCATATAAAATTACGGAAAAATTGGCTGATAATATAAGCACTACCGCCGTAGCAAGGGTGAGTACCGTAATGCTCACATTGCCCGACAACAGAACCGATCCTTTAATTTTAAGCTTTTTATGCATAAAAATCACCTGCCTTTTACCATTATCGGCAAGGCAGGTGGAAATTAATCAATTATAAAGCCTGTTCTTATTTAAGGGGAGAAAGGGCAAGATTTTCGTCAGCAATCATAAACTGAGGATATTCGGGGAACATATCAACAGTGGGCTGAACTTCACTTTCTAAAAGAGTGAAGGCGAAATCGCTGTAATCTGAGCCGTTATCTGCGGCAACATGGCCTGCATCCTTAATAAACCATGTGTATTCGGGGAAGAGAGCTGTTGAAGCGTCAATAACCTTATCAGCTGATACGTACTTCGGGTCTCTTGTTGCGATATATGAATCATCAAGGGTTTTGTAAAGAGGTGCAATTGTTGCAAAGTTTGAGGTAAGCTCAGCTTCAAGCACCATATCACCGTTAAGGTTTGACCTTTCATAAACAGGAACAAGACCGATGTTGTAGTTTGAAGCAAAGGTGAGCTTAACACCGTCGTTTACAGCATCAGTAAGAGTTTTCTCAGTGCTGCATACGAACTTTTCGGATTCATTGAGCTTTTCAAGAAGAACTGCATATTCTTCTTCGTGACCGCCGAAGATTTTTTCAACACCTGTGGCAAAATCGTCATCGGGGCAAAGTGACCAGAAGCCGCAGAGAGTGCCCATACAGTCACGCAGAACAAGATCGTTTGCCTTATCAAAATTCTCTGTTACAAATTCATTGAAGAAGTTTGTGAGGTAATCAAACACACCGAGAACATCAAATACCTTGAGAAGAAGCTTCAGGAAGAAATTGTTGCCTGTGTTGCTGTTGATGATGTTGATTATAACATCTGTATCAAAGTTAATTCTGCCGTTAAGGGCATCACCTGCAACATAGGTGCCGTTGTGTGCACCTGAAAGGTAAACAGCGGAGTTAATGCTGTCATGTCCGTGATAATACATATAAGCTGTTGTAACCATACAGCCCATTGAAGCACAGATAATGTTCACCTGATCCTTACCGCTATCCGTCTTTGCGGTTTCGATAAGTGCATTAAGTTCGTCTGCAAGCTCACCGGGAGTCTTTCTCCAGTCATAGGTAAAGAAATATGTATTTTCCGCACCGTACTTGTTAATGCAGGTTTTAACAATACCCATTTCTGTAACATCAGAAAGAGCAGAAGTAAATTCGGGATATGATGCCATTGATTCGGGATACTGCACCATTGAAACGGGTTCAATTGAGTTGCCTTCCTTATCGGCAGCAATGGGAGAAAGCACGCTTTCAGCGATACCGAAAATACCGTCAACAAGAGCTTCCTCTTCCTTAAGCATAAACTGAGCAAGGATAGCATCAATCAAAAGCGGGAACAGCTCCATAACATTAAAGGTAAGTGCCTTGCTACCGTCTTCATAAGTAAGACCTGCAAAATCAATACCTCTTACAACAACAACGGGAAGTCCGTCGTACTTTTCTGCTTCGGCAGCTTCACCTTCAGCGGCAAAAGCCGGAACTGCAAGGGTGAAAAGCATTAAAACGGTAAGCAGAACTGAAATAATTTTCTTCATAGTTTTCAAATCCTTTCAGAAATTAATATTACTTTAAAAGTATACAACAAAACTTCGCAATGTGTCAACACTGCGAAGTTGTTTTTAATAAATATCAATAAGTTTTTTCTATATAGTTCAGAAAATCAGCAACAGCACCATCATTACAGTGGCAGGCATGGAACTCACATATTTTGTGTAATTCTTCAGGTGCCTGCTCACAGCAAGCGGGATGCTTCACCGCTTTGAGCATATCAAGGTCATTATAATAATCCCCTATTGCACCTGTGTTTTCCTCATTTACACCGAGTATTCCTGCAAGGGCGAGCACAGCCGTACCCTTATTGGTATTGCTGTCTACCATATCAAAGGATGCAGCGGTGGTATCAATATACCTTAAAGAGGGATTGCTGACAGATAAAACATACTCTTTTATTTTTTTCTTTTGCCAGGGAGGACAGAAGAAAATCACCTTACCCCATTTATCCCCCGGTACCTCGTCAACGGTTTTTACCCTTTTATGGGTCAGCTTATCAAGCCACATCATAACCGGTGACAGTGCACGGGCACGGACAAGATAAATCATATCATCGGTGAAAACTCCGATTTCAAGAAGGCGGAACTTTTTAAGAGCCTTTTTAACAACCTCTGCTCCGCTTTCCGGCACAGGATTGAACCAGACCATTTCTTCCTTGGTAAAATCATATATACCTGCTCCGTTTAAAACAATTGCAGGAGTTTTTACATTGGGAAGATTTTTAAAATGAGGTGCAAGTGACTGAACGCCCCTGGCTGAACCGAGGGTGAAATTTCCGCCGAGAATGTGAACAAAGCGGTCAATTGCTTCGGTGTTTACCTTTGGTGTGCGACGTGCTTTATCTATTAAGGTACCGTCAATATCAGAAACCACAAGCCAATGAGAATAATTTTTGTTTTCCATTAATAGTTCTCCACTATATTGTCCTTGTACTTTTCAGCCATAGAAAGAAGCTCCTCTTCATTGAAGAAGGCTGTTGTGCAGCCTACGGCTGTTACACATTTACCGCCCGTAATATTACCAAAAAGAACACAGCGTTCTATGGGCTCGTCCTTCATTATACCGTACATAAAACCGGCAAAGAATGCATCCCCTGCCCCCGTTGAGTCAACGTGGGTGAATTCATCAATGCTTTTAACAAGGGTGTACTTTCCGTCCTTATAAATAAGGCAGCCGTCCTTATCAAGCTTCATTATAGCCGTATCAAGGTATTCACTGAGCTTTTTAACTGCCTTCTTCGGGTCTTCCTCTCCCGTAAGAATTGTTGCTTCCTTGCGGTTGGGAAGATAGTAATGTGCAATTTCAAGCATACCCTTATAGCTTTCAAGGCTCATACCCTCAATAAAGCCCGTATCAAGAATAACGGTTGTGCCTTCATCTCTGAGCTTTCTGTAAATCTCGGGGTGATCCTCGTGCATTGCAACTGCCTTGGCACCTTTGAGTGCATTGTAAATTCTCTGAGCATCCACGGTTTTATCGGGGTTACCGTAAGACCAGAAGGTGCGGTCGTTTTTTGTAATTGCCGCCGCAGTTATGTTAACGGCAACATTTTCACCTTCATAAACATTGATTGGCTCCACCCCTGCCTTTCTGAATTCGGAAAGAGCGAAGGATGAAAACATATCTGAGGAAAGCTCTGTTACGGTTTTACATTCAACACCGAGTCTGCCGAGAGTTATCATAGTGCCCGGAACACCGCCGCCGATGCAAAGAGAGAATTTATCGGTAAAGATTTCTTCTCCCTCCTCGGGAAGACGGGGCATATCGGCAAAAAGCATATCTACATTGGTTTTTCCGTATCCTGCTGCAAATGACATATTATGTCTCCTTTATCTTTTAAAACAAGCGTTATATTTCTTTGCCCAAGAGCGAACCTTGTTAACCTCGTATTCAGCGGGCATAATTGCTGTAACCGCAGTTACAGCTGCAATATCCTTAATCATACGAAGCACCTTTTTAAGCACAACGGGACTGCCTGCAAGGCCTGTGATTTTCTTTTTAAGTGGCTCGGGATCAAGCATATCCTTAACCATTGAAACAAGGTTTGTTGAATCAGCACCGATTGTCATATCGTCAGCATTGAGAATGCCCTTTTCATATATGTAGTCAAGCTCAATAGGCTCAAGACGGGTAAGAAGGAGCTTTACTGCGGCAAGAGGAGCCAGACCGTTACCGAGCTTTGCATAATATTCCTTCTGATACTTCCAGAGTGCAGCCGCACTGAAGCTGTTTGTTTCGTCCTCTTCAATTACATCAACAAGCATTTTAGCTGCCTTCATACTGTTTGCAATACCTGAGCCGATGATAGGAACTGTCATAAATGCACTGTCACCTATTGCGGCATAGCCGTCAGCAACAAGCACTGCAAGGGACTGTCTTACGGGAATTTCAACAAATTCACCGCCTCTTAATACCTTCTTGCCGAGATAGGGATAATCCTTTCTAAGGGCCTCAAGGGTTTCTTCAACCTTTTCTTCGGTGAGCTCCTTGAATCTGCCTATAAGAATATCAGTGTATTCGCCTTCATCTGCAACCCAGGAAATACCCAGCTCACCCTGATGAAGAAGAAGCACAGTGAATTTATCTTCAACCTCACCCTTATACTCACCCTTTTCATAAAAGGCACGCCATACATAAAAGCGTTCAAAATCCTGAGCATCGCTCTGAATTCCGAGATAGGTGGGAAGATTTTTTCTTACAGGTGAATTGATACCGCAGGCATCAATAACAAGGTCACCGTAAAATTCTCCCTTATCGGTTTTTATACCCACAACACGGTTACCGAGCATAACGGGTGCCTCAACGGTAACACCGTATTCAAACTTAGCTCCGCACTCAGTAGCATATTCAATAAGGCAATCATAAAGAACAGTTCTTTCCATCTGGATTTCGAGCTGATCCTTAGGGGTATCCTGTCTGAGTCTTGTAGTCATACCCGGGCCGAAAAAGGTCATATCATGCTTTAACTTCCATTTGCTTTCGTCAGGTACATCCATACCGATAGCAGTAAAACCCTTACGGTCAAAAATATCTGTCCAGTCATAGCCCATTTTTTCTCTCTTATGTGCTTCATAAACTGTTACATCATAGCCTTTTTTGCTCAGAAGCGCTGCTGCCGCAATACCGCCGTGGCCGCCGCCTGCAACAATAATTTTCTTTCCCATTTCTTTTTCTCCTTTTTCAGGTGACATATGTCGCCAAAATATTATGAATTCATTATATACAAAGTATTTATTTTTTTCAATAGTAATATAAAAAATCGGGTGTTACCACCCGATTGAAGCTGTTAGAGAATAATACATATAAGTCCGCTGCATCCCTCATTTATTACCCTTTCAAGAGTTTCCTGCAGCTTCATCCTTGCATCGGCAGGCATTTTGTAAAGCTTGTTGTGAAGTCCTTCGTTTACAAGGCTGTCCAGGGTTTTGCCGAATATATTGGACTGCCAGATTTTTGACGGATCCTCTTCAAACTCCTTAAGAAGGTACATAATAAGCTCTTCAGACTGACTTTCAGTACCAACTATTGGTGCAACTTCAGTTGTGATATTGGCTTTGAGCATATGAATTGAGGGTGCAGATGCCTTTAGCCTTACGCCGTATCTGCCTCCCTGCTTCATAATCTCCGGCTCTTCAAGAGAAAGCTCATCCATAGTAGGCATAACAATGCCGTAGCCTGTGGCTTCAACCTCCTTGAGAGCCGCATCAAAGCGTTCGTAATCTTTTTTCACCTTTGTCAGCTCTACTATTTTATTCATAAGCTGCTGCTCGTTTTCAATTTCAATGCCTGTTTTTTCCTTCAGTACGTTATAAAAAAGCTTTTGATCGGTTGCTATTTCAACCGTAACACAGCCTGTAGAAAGGTCAACCTCTTTAACACTGCACCCGTTCACACAGTCGCCCTCACTGATGCTGAGAGTAAATGCCTTAGCATCCCTGACCTTTTTTATAAGACCCGCATTTTTTCTTATGGAGCCGAGAAGCTCCTGCCTTAAGGGGTGGGACTTTTCAAGAGAGGTTATCCACAACGGAAAATCAATCTGCATTTCTTTTATGGGGAATTCGTAAAGCACAGCAGAAAGTATATTTTCAAGTTCTTTTTTGGTAAGAGTCTGACAGTTAACGGGCATTACACCTACACCGTATTGTTCCCTTAGCTCCGATGCAAGCTTTCGGCACTTTTCGCTTTCAGGATTACGGCTGTTAAGAAGAACAACAAAAGGCTTTTCAATCTCTTTAAGCTCGTATATCACTCTCTGCTCAGCTTCGGCATACTCCCCTCTTTCAATATCTCCCACAGTGCCGTCAGTAGTTACAACAAGACCTATGGTGCTGTGCTCCGTTATAACCTTTTTAGTACCGATTTCAGCTGCCATATTGAAGGGAATCTCTTTTTCAAACCAAGGGGTTTTAACCATTCTCGGCTGATTGTTTTCTATGTAGCCTATAGCGGCAGGAACAATATAACCCACACAGTCAATAAGCCTTACGCTGAACTTTGCTGAGCCGTCAATCTGAAGCTGAGCCGCATTTTCAGGTATGAACTTAGGCTCCGTTGTCATAATTGTTCTGCCTGAAGAGGATTGAGGAAGCTCATCCCGAGCCCTTTCCTTGAGTGCATTTTCTTCAAGATTGGGAAGAACAAGCTCATCCATAAAACGCTTTATAAAGGTTGATTTGCCCGTTCTAACGGGGCCCACAACTCCGATATAAATATCTCCGCCGGTTCTTGTTGCAATTGAGTTATAAATACTTGTATTTGTCATCTGCTTTCCTCTTTTCGCTGTTTATACACTCAATCTATATGACCGCAGAAGTACAAATATTCTTACTTTTCCATCCGTTCAAGCTCTCTTTTCAGTTTTTCAATTATCCTTTTCTCAAGCCTTGAAATATAGCTTTGTGATATACCGAGCATATCAGCAACCTGCTTCTGTGTATATTCCTTTGACCCGAAAAGACCGAAGCGCATTGTCATAATCTCCTTTTCCCGTTGAGGCAGCCGTGACACTACCTTTAAAAGCTGATTTTTCTCATCCTGATATTCAATATTTCGGTTTACAACATCACTGTCTGAGCCTAAAACATCACTTAAAAGAAGCTCATTACCGTCCCAATCCACATTTAAAGGCTCATCAAAGCTCATTTCATTTTTCTGATTGGCGGTTTTACGCATATACATAAGTATTTCGTTTTCTATGCACCTTGAAGCATAGGTTGCAAGCTTTATTTTTTTGGAAGGTCGGAAGGTATTGACCGCCTTGATAAGACCAATTGTACCGATTGATACAAGGTCCTCAATTCCTATGCCCGTATTTTCAAATTTTCTTGCAATATACACCACTAAACGAAGATTGTGTATAACAAGAAGCTCCTTGTTACTCTCCTTGCCCTGTTCGATTTCATTAAGCACTGCTTCCTCCTCTTCTTTTGTAAGGGGCGCAGGCAGATTTTCCGAGCCGTTGACATACCAGATGTCATTATCCTCTTTTACACCTTTTATTTTTATGTATTGTTTAAATTTTAACAACAGCTCTTTGATTTTTTTCATCGTAATCTTCCCCTTTCTCAAAAAACAGTTCACCCGGCAGAACACCGTCATATCTTCCGCCGAATATTTTTTCATTTGTTATTGCAACAGTTACATCACTGTATGAAAAATCTTTATTGATTCCCTTTATATGTATCAGGTCAGCAGTAAAGCTGACAAGGAGCTTTTTACCTGCAACAGAGCAGCAGGGTATCAGCCTGAACGAGGTATCCTCTGACCTTGCAAGGTCAGAAGGAAACAACGGTACGGTACCTTCAAATTTTTCTGCGTTCACAATTACCACAGGCTTTCCCGTAAAGGGGTCGCGAAGACTGTTGCCCGTATCAAGAAAGCAGTGACAGTTATAGCTTTTGCCGCGGCTTATAATTTCACAATCGTACACCGTATCAGACGGTGTACGGCTTCTGAGATATCGGCTGCAAAGTGAAATAAAAGCATAGCAGATGATTGTGAGAACAACGAGATTTGATGTGCTTATATCAAAATATACTATTCCGTTGCTGAAATACATACCCTTTGGTGCAAAAAACAGCCACAGGAAAAGCATAATCCCGGCAAAAACGAATGAAAGAGCAAAAAAACTCAGGCACAGCCTTAAAAAGGTTTTTTTGTTTATAAATCCGTAGGCTATAAAGCAGAGTAATATACCAAATGGGATTCCCGTAACTGCTGTTACTTTTTCAGCAATATCGGGCAAAAGTATACTGAGAGAATAAATTCCTGCAACACAGGAGGAAAGAAATATTCTTAAGGTATTCCTTTTCTTACGGCAGATAATTCCCGTAAGGGATAAAAGAGCATATGTAACATACAAATTCAGCACAACAAGTACATCGGCATAAATAACCTCAGTCATTTTCATCACCTTTACTATTATAGTAAGCAAGGGAGAAGATTTATGTCGGAATAAGAGTACAAAAAAATAAAGCAGGTAAGTTTATACTTACCTGCTATATCTGTTTTTTTGTTTCTTATGCACCGAAAAGAATGAGAAGAGCTGATACAAATGAAAGAACGAAGAAGATTGTACCTGCGATTTTAGTGAGCATTGCAAGCTTAGCTTCGTTTGTTCTGCCCTTATTCTTGCCGAAGAAGGTATCAGCAGCACCGCCGATTGTACCTGAAAGACCCTTCTGCTTACTTTCCTGAGCGATAACAAGAATAATAATTGCAACAGCAACTATAATAAGAACTATTGATAATGCAATCTGAAGACCTGTCATGTCATTAAACCTCCGATAATTTTATACTACGGTATTTTAACACAAGGCATAAATAAAAGTCAATAGTCTTAACCTATTTTTTCCTTGTGTTGAGACTTATTTTTGCCCGATTTCAGTTATTCGGAGTGAAAACAGCCTCTTGCTCGCCAAGAACAGCCGCCTTTGTAACGGTCAGCCTGCCCTCTGCACCCTTTGAAGGAACATCATACATATACTTTATAAGCAGCTTTTCCATAATGGAGCGAAGACCTCGTGCGCCGGTTTTTGCTTCAAGTGTTTTTTCTGCAATTGCTTTGAGAGCTTCATCTTCAAAATAAAGCTCAACACCGTCAATTGAGAAAATATACTGATACTGCTTGATAAGAGCGTTTTTCGGCTCTGTCATAATTCTGATAAGGGCAGCTTCATCAAGGTCATCAAGAGCGGTGATAACGGGAAGACGGCCTACTAATTCGGGAATAAGACCGAACTTTACAAGGTCGTGATGCATAACCTTATGCATTATCTTACTTTCCTCAATTTCCTTTTTTGTTCTGATTTCGGCACCGAAGCCGAGACCTGAATTACCCATTCTCTTTTCAACTATTTTTTCAATACCTTCAAATGAGCCTGCACAGATGAAAAGTATGTTCTTTGTATCAATCTGTATAAATTCCTGCTGGGGATGCTTTCTTCCGCCCTGAGGAGGTACGTTTGAAACAGTGCCCTCAAGAATTTTAAGAAGTGCCTGCTGAACACCCTCACCGCTTACATCACGGGTTATGGATGTGCTTTCACTTTTTCTGCCGATTTTATCAATTTCATCCACATAGATGATACCCTTTTCGGCTCTTTCAATATCAAAATCTGCCGCCTGAATGAGTCTGAGAAGAATGTTTTCAACGTCCTCACCAACATAACCTGCTTCGGTAAGGGTTGTTGCATCGGCAATAGCGAAAGGCACGTCAAGAATTTTTGCAAGAGTCTGAGCGAGCATTGTTTTACCAACACCCGTGGGACCGAGCATAAGAATATTGCTCTTTGTGATTTCAACATCACTTTCGTCAGCCATAAATATTCTCTTATAATGATTATAAACGCCGACACTCAGTGCCTTTTTAGCCTCCTCCTGACCGATAACATACTCGTCAAGAAGCGCCTTGATTTCATGCGGCTTTTTAAGAAGCTCAAGGTCTTCCTTTTTGTTTTTTTCAATAGCTGCTGCCGCTTCGCCCTCAACAATGCTCTGACACAGCTCAACACATTCGTCACAGATGAAAACACCGGGACCTGCGATGAGAGTCTTTACCTCACTCTGTGTTTTATTGCAGAAGGAACAGCAGACAGACTTATCTTTGATGTCACTTTCTCGTGCCATACGGTTACCCCTTTATATCGGTTTTATCTCTTATCGAGAATTTTGTCCACAAGGCCGTATTCAAGAGCCTCCTGAGCAGTCATAAAGTTATCGCGCTCTGTATCCTGAGCGATAACATCAATATCCTTGCCTGTGTTTTCGGCAAGAATTTTGTTAAGCTTTGCCTTTGTTCTTAAAATATGGTCAGCTACAATTTTAATATCTGTTGCCTGACCCTTTGCACCGCCTGAAGGCTGGTGAATCATAATTTCACTGTTTGGAAGAGCATATCTTTTGCCCTTTGCCCCTGATGAAAGCAGGAAAGCACCCATTGAAGCTGCAAGACCCATACAGATAGTTGAAACATCACACTTGATGTACTGCATAGTATCATATATAGCCATACCTGCAGTTACCGAGCCGCCGGGGCTGTTGATATAAAAGCTGATATCCTTTTCACTATCCTGACTTTCAAGGAAAAGAAGCTGAGCCACAACAAGTGATGCCGTTGCATCGTTAACTTCATCGGAAAGAACGATAATTCTGTCGTTAAGAAGTCTTGAATAAATATCATACTGGCGTTCGCCACGGTTTGTCTGTTCCACAACATAAGGTACTAATGCCATAGTAATGCCTCCTTAAAAAATAATATAAAAATGCCAAGAGAGGAACTGTATAAATATAATCAATACACAGTTCCACTCAATCATAGCTATTATTGGTTAAATTAACCTTAAATTATTCAGCTGCTTCTTCAGCTGCTGCTTCCTTCTTAGCTCTGGGCTTTCTTGCAGTTGTAATTTTTGCATTGTCCTTTACAAACTTAACTGCCTTTTCGTTAAGAAGGTCTTTCTTGAGTCCCTCAGCAGGTACAAGCTCTCTGATCTTTTCTTCTTCCATCTGATAACGCTCTGCGAACTTCTTGTATTCTTCGTTGAGCTCATCATCGGAAATTACAAGACCTTCTGCCTTTGCAACAGCTTCAAGAGCAAGACGGATCTTTACGTTCTTAACAGCACCGTCCTTCATATTCTCCTTGTACTGTTCAATTGTCATACCTGAATACTGAAGGTACATTTCAAAATTCATGCCCTGCATTGAAAGTCTGTAATCGATATCTCTGATCTGATTGTCGATTTCAGTATCATACATACATTCGGGAATTTCACCCTTTACGTTTTCAGCGAGCTTTTCAAGAAGCTGAGATTCGATTTCTCTGTCGTTTTCTTCTTCCTTGTGCTCCTTGATTTCCTTTTCGATGCTCTTTTTGAGTTCATCTACTGTATCGCAGTCTGCTGCATCCTGAGCAAATTCATCGTCAAGCTCGGGAAGCTCCTTAACCTTGATTTCGTGAAGCTTGATTTTGAAAACAGCATCCTTATCAGCAAGCTCGGTAGTGTATTCTGTGGGGAACTTAACATTTACGTCAAATTCTTCACCAACTGAGTGACCTACAACCTGCTCTTCAAAGCCGGGGATGAACTGACCTGAGCCGAGAGTGAGCTCATAGTTTTCACCCTTACCGCCCTGGAATGCAACACCGTCAACAAAGCCTTCAAAGTCAATAACAGTGATATCACCGTTCTGAGCTGCTCTGTCTTCAACAGATACGAGACGTGCGTTTCTTTCCATAAGGTCAGAAATTCTCTGTTCGATTTCTTCCTTGGTTGCTTCAACCTTTTTCTTGGTTGCCTTAAGCTCCTTATATTCGGTAACTTCAACTTCGGGCTTTACAAATACTTCAACTGTAAGCTCAACGCCGTTTTCACCGATTTCCTTAACGTCTGCACTCTTTGTGCCTACTACTTCAAGCTCTGCTTCCTTAGCAGCATCTTCAACAGCCTTGCCGAAGAGCATATCAAGAGCATCCTCATAGAGCCAGCCCTTGCCGAAGAAGTTTTCAGCCATTTTGCGTGTTACCTTACCCTTACGGAAACCGGGAAGCTGAATCTTGCCCTTCTGCTTATTGAACGCTTTGTTCTGAGCAGCGTCAAATTCTTCAGCGCTGATGCCGATTTCAAGAGCATAAACATTTGTTTCAACGTTGTTTGATGATTTTAACATTTCTAAACTCCTATCCTTGGGCCGATCATATTACACTGACCGCAAAAGCCCAATATACATTTTAACCTATGTATTATAGCACATTAAAAATAAATTTCCATAGTTTTTTTAAATTTTTTCAATAATTCGGGGGCAAAATTCAATAAAATCTGCCGAAACAAGGGAAAATCTGATTCCATCCACCTCTTCACACACCGCGTAAAGGCAGCTTCCGCCATGAAGGTGACCGTAAAAGCAACGCTTTATACCGTGATTTTTCAGCACCTGCATAATTTCTTCGCACTGCTCAGACTGCATAACGGGAGGATAATGAAGAAAAACAATTATCTCACCGCCGAGCTTTTCACCCTCTGAAATTGAACGGTCAAGCCTTGCCGCTTCGCGCAGAATAACCTTTTCGTCGTGACCCGTCTGAGCGTCATAAAACCAGCCTCTTGAACCGCAAAGCACAAAGTCACCGACCTTATAGGCATTATTGTGAAGGATGCTGATTGAGTCAAAGCCTTTTTCCGTAAGAAAGGCATCCATTTTCTTTTTTGTGTTCCACCAATAGTCGTGGTTACCCTTCATTATTATCTTTTTACCCGGTAAGGAGTGAAGAAAACGGAAATCCTCCTCAGCCTCCTGAAGGCTCATTGCCCAGGAAATATCACCGGGGATAATTACGGTGTCATTCTCCCCCACAACCCTTTTCCAGTTGTTTTCAATGCGGCTGACATAGTCTGTCCAGCCGCCGAAAATATCCATAGGCTTATCCGTGGAAAAGGAAAGGTGAGTGTCACCGATTGCAAAAATTGACAAATAAAGTCACTCCTTATATGCCTAACATACCGTATACCATGTCAATCATATCTTCCTTGTTGCAGCAGTCGGTAAATCTGGGCTCTTTACCCTTAAGAGAGCCGAGCTGTTCGGGACAAGGCTCACCCGTTGTGCTTCTGAGAAGGTCAACCTGCTCAAATTCATCAGCATCAGCTGGAACCTCACCCTTTACTGCCTTAAGAACTGCAGCAGAGAACTTATAAGGATTAGCGGTCGATGCGATAACGCTTTCGGTTCTGTCTCCTGTAGCAGCAACATATTCATCATAAACCTTAACTGCAACGGCAGTGTGAGTATCGCAAAGGTAGCCCTTTTTGTAATACTCACTGATGGTGTCGGCTGTAGCCTCATCATCACAGCAGCCTGCATCAAACAGGGCTGTAACCTGGGCTTTTACATCATCGCTGATTTCGTACTTACCTTCTGAGGAAAGCTTACCCATCCAGTCACGGATTGTTTCATCGTTTTCACCTGCGAGGTGGAAAAGAAGTCTTTCAAGGTTGGAGGAAATAAGAATATCCATTGAAGGTGAGGTTGTTGTATAGAAGCTTCTGTTTCTGTCGTAAACACCGGTCTTAAGGAAGTCGGTGAGAACATTGTTTGCATTTGAAGCACAGATAAGCTTATTTACGGGAATACCCATTTTCTTTGCATAGTAGGCGGCAAGAATGTTGCCGAAGTTACCTGTGGGAACAACAACGTTCATAGGCTCACCGTTTTTGATTGTGCCGTTTTCAATAAGGTCACAGTAAGCGGAAATGTAGTAAACAATCTGAGGAACAAGTCTGCCCCAGTTGATTGAGTTTGCGGAAGAGAACATCATACCGTTTTCACCGAGCTTTTCTGCCACTGCCTTATCGGTGAAGATTTTCTTAACGCCGTTCTGTGCATCGTCAAAGTTGCCGTTGATAGCACATACGCAAACATTTTCACCTGCCTGAGTGGTCATCTGCAATTTCTGCATGGGGCTTACGCCGTCATTGGGATAAAAGACCATAATCTTTGTGCCGGGAACATCCTTGAAGCCTTCAAGTGCTGCCTTACCCGTATCGCCTGATGTAGCAACAAGAATTACGATTGTCTTATCGGCAACGGTCTTTTTTGCGGCAACGGTAAGAAGGTAAGGAAGAAGCTGAAGAGCCATATCCTTGAATGCACAGGTAGGACCTCTCCAGAGTTCGAGAATATTTTTTCCGTCAGCGGTTCTTTTGATGGGAGAAACCTTTTCGCTTGAGAATTTACCCTCTGCATAAGCACCGCTTACACACATATCTATTTCTTCTGCGGTGTAGTCCGTAAGATATAAGGAAAGAACCTTTTTAGCTCTTTCGATGTAGCTCAGGGGAACAAGGGAATCTATAAACTCCTTTGAAATAGCAGGAATTTCCATAGGCACGAACAGTCCGCCGTCCTTTGAAATACCCTGAGCAATAGCCTGGGCTGATGTTACTTTTACATTCTTGTCTCTTGTACTTGTATAAAGCATATTTTTTACCTCCGTGTAGAGATTTATTTATAATCGTTTTATTTTAACA
The DNA here is from genome assembly GCA_036311065.1 of Acutalibacteraceae bacterium. Classification (GTDB taxonomy): domain Bacteria; phylum Bacillota; class Clostridia; order Oscillospirales; family Acutalibacteraceae; genus UBA6857. The sequence continues at coordinate 47,069 of JAXJQQ010000175.1, forward strand.
CAGTAAAACAAAAAAGTAAAGTTATTATTTTACTGAGAAGAAATTTTCTGCATTAATATGAAAGATTTTTTCTGTTATATCCTTACCTATATCACTTTCCGAAAGGTATTGATATAATTCTACGACCTTTTCAACACCTGAAAGCTCATTACTGATATTACAGCCGTCAAAGTCACTGCCGAGAGCGATGTTGTTTTCTCCACCGAGAGAAAGAATATGGCAGATGTGCTCATATACCTTTTCTTTTCCGCCTTCAATAAAGGTGTTACAGTAAGGCACACCGATAATTCCGCCCGAGGAAATTATTTCTTTAATCTGCCAGTCCTTAAGGTTACGCTTATGCGGCACAAGTGAATAACAACCGCTGTGAGAGGCGGCAAATGGTACAGTGGCAAAAGACAGCACATCCTTAAAGCCTTCTTCGTTAAGATGGGACACATCAAGCTTTATGTTCTCCTTTTCCATTATTCTGACTGCGGTTTTGCCGAATGGGGTAAGTCCCCTACCGCTGTCAGCACCGACTCCCTGACCTATTTCATTTTCGCCGTTCCAGGTGAGAGTCAGCATCCTGACTCCTTTTTCTGCAAAAAGAGAAATGTTTTCACTTGTTCCCGAAAGAGCAGAGCCGTTTTCTATTGTAAGAAACGGAATAAGATTGGTTACACCTTTTTCTTTAAGGTGAGATAATTCAATATTATAAAAATCAATAAGCTTTAAACAAAAAGAAAAAGCAGACCTGCCCTTTAAGCTGTCTGAAAGCCAAAGGGCAAAGCACTGCCTGTATTTTGGGATATATCCTGCCTTTTTTAAGTTTATATGCATTTCACCGTCAAAAAGGCTTTTCTTTTCATTATAAGCTTTTGTAACGGTATCACAGTGAAGGTCAAAAAGCTCTATTATAATCACCACGCATCAAAGGCAGATTCAATATGACTGAATTTATAAATCCTTCCGTTTTGCTGAAAAGCTTCAAAAACATCAAATCGGGGCTGTTTTTCACTGCCCGTTTTCATTATATAATACTCAGCGGTTTTTATAATTTTCTTCTGCTTGTAAAAATCCACCGACTCCTTGGGTAATGTCATTGAGTCAGCTTTTCTTGTTTTCACCTCAACAAAAACAAGAAGCTCGTCATTTTCTGCTATAAGGTCAATTTCACCGTAGCGTGAGCGAAAATTCCTTGTAACGGAAAAACCTTTTTTTATAAAATAGCTTTGTGCAAAATCCTCACCCAATTTACCCGTTACAGCCTTTTCAGTTGCCATTTTATTCACCTAAAATTTTCTTAAGAAAGCTTCTGCGGTGCTCCTGACAAATACCGTGCTCAGCAATCATTTCATAGTGAAGCTTTGTGCCGTAGCCCTTATGCTTTGCAAACTGATATTCGGGATATTTTTCGTCAACCTCACGCATATATCTGTCCCTTGATACCTTTGCAAGAATTGAAGCGGCAGCAATTGAAATGCTTTTTGCATCACCCTTGACCATTGTTCTTTCCTCACAGGGAAGACCCGGCTTCTGATTACCGTCAATAAGTGCGATATCGCATTTTACACCTAAGCCCTCATAGGCACCGCGCATAGCCATAAATGTAGCCTGTAGGATGTTTATTTCGTCAATGGTTTTTGCATCAACCATACAA
>JAXJQQ010000176.1:0-8041 GCA_036311065.1 Acutalibacteraceae bacterium
ATATTATTGAGCTTTCAAAGGATGTTTCGATGATGGAGCTGGATGTTAAAAAGGATTGGGCCGGCAAAAATCTTATTGAGCTGGATCTGAGAAAAAAATACTCAATAAATGTCGTTGCCGTCCGCAAAAACGGTGAGGTAGTCTGCGATATTGACCCGAAAATGCCACTTGACATTGAAATGCAGCTTATTGTTATTGCGAACCCTGAAAAGCTCGGAAAACTAAAATAAAGTAAAAAAATACAGGCACTTCAGTGCCTGTATTTTTTTACTTTTTAACCCAGGTTGAGGGGGATAGTGTTAAAATCAGCGGATAAATTTCAAGTCTGCCGAAAAGCATTGCAAGGGAAAGAATTATCTTTGCAAAGGGTGAATACAGGCTGTAATTCATCGTGGGACCTACTGCTTTGAAACCGGGGCCGATGTTATTGAAGCATGCCGCCGCTGCAGAAATATTTGTTTCAAGGTCAAAGCTTTCAAAACCGAGCAGGAGCACAATTGCAAAAAAGAACAGTGCATAAATTGCAAGGTATGAGCTTACTGAACGGGTTGTTCCTTCGTCAAGGCGCTTACCTTCAAAACGGATAACATCAACGCTTCTGGGATGAAGGAGCTTTTTTAGCTCACGTTTAATGGTTTTTACAAGAATAATAAGCCTTGAAACCTTAAATCCGCCGCCCGTTGACCCTGCACAGGCACCGATAAACATCAGTGTAAGCAGAACGGTTTTGGAAAGGCCGGGCCATGTGTCAAAATCCGCCGTGGCATAGCCGGTGGTTGTGATTATAGAGCTGACCTGGAAAGCAGCATCTGTAAGAGCTTTGCCGAAGGAATCATAAAAGGAAAGGATATTTACGGTAATAACTCCTATACTGGCAGCCACGATACCGAGATAAATCCAGAGCTCTCCGCTTTTGAAAACCGACTTGAATTTTTTAATAAGCAAAAGATAATAAAGATTGAAGTTTATGCCGAAAAGAAGCATAAAAATTGTAATTACCCACTGAAGATAGGGACTGTAGGAAGCAATGCTGTCCGACTTGATTCCGAAGCCGCCCGTACCTGCTGTACCAAAGGCGTGAACGAGGGAATCGAAAAAGGACATTCCACCGGCAAGAAGAAAAACAATTTCAATTACCGTAAGGGCGATATAAATAATATAAAGAATACCTGTTGTCTTTTTGATTCGGGGAACAATTTTGCCCACTATCGGTCCGGGCACCTCTGCTCTGAGAATGTGAATGGAACGGTCAGAAAGCGATGGGATGATTGCCATAACAAACACAAGCACACCCATGCCTCCCACCCAGTGGGTGAAGGAACGCCAGAAAAGAAGCCCCTTGCTCATTGATTCAACATCTGTTAGTATTGAAGCACCCGTTGTGGTAAAGCCGCTGACGGTTTCAAAAAAAGCATCAACGTAATTGGGAATTTCCCCTGCAAGGAAAAAAGGCAGTGCACCGAAGGCGGAAAGGACGAGCCAGGATATGGCAACAATAACAAAGCCTTCACGGGCATATATAACCTTGTTGCCCGGCCGTGAAAGAAGGGTCATACCGAAGCCTGCAACAAGGCAGGCGGCAATAGAAATAAGAAAATCGGTCACGCAGGCTTCCTTATAAATAAGGGCGCAGACCGTGGGCAGAAGCATCAGCACTGCTTCAATTTTTATAACGGTGCCCACCGTATATAACACCATACGTCTGTTCATAATGTCACCTGATTATATCCTTTATGGCGGTGAGCTTATGCTTGGCGGCAAGAACAATAACACGGTCACCCTCGTGAATAATGTCGTCACCTGTGGGGATAACGGCTTTTTTACCCGGACGGATGATTCCTGCAATAAGAATGCCTTGCTTGAATTTAAGCTCTTTTATGGGCTTATCCGTAACAGGTGAATCGCTGCCTATTTTGAATTCCACAGCCTCAGCCTTTGAGTCCATAAGGGTATAAAGGGTTTCGATACTGCTTCCTCGGGAATTTTCAAGTGCTCTTGTGTATCTGAGAACTATATCTGAGGTTACGGATTTTGTGGAGACTATGGTATCAAGACCGAGTCTTTCTGCCATAGCTACCATTTCGCTGCGGTTGATTTTTGAAATAACCTGGGGAACATTCTGCCCGGAGGCGTAAATTGAAATGAGGATGTTTTCCTCGTCCATTCCCGTAAGGGCAACAAAGGCGTCAATGGAGTGAAGACCCTCTTCAAGCAGAAGCTCCTGCTGTGAGCCGTCGCCGTGGATAAGAACTGCTTCCGGTAATGCTTCGCTGAGCATTTCACAGCGGTCAAGCTTCTTTTCAACAATTTTAACATTGTTACCGCTTGAAAGAAGCTGCTTTGCAAGGTAAAATGCAGTTTTACTGCCGCCTAAAATCATAACATTACGGGATTGCTTTTTAAGAACACCGAAGGATTTGAGAAGCTTTTGCATATCCGAAGGTGTTGCAGTAACAGAGATAACATCGCCCGCCATAAGCTCAAAATTACCGTCGGGAATAAAAACCTCACCCTGCCTTAAAACGGCACTTATAAGAAACTCGGTTTTCTGTTTTTCACGGAGCTTTGAAATCTTTTTACCGCAAAGGGGGGAGTCCTGCTTAAGGCGGATTTCAATCATTTCAAGGTTTCTTCTTGCAAAGTATTCAACCTTGAAGGCTGAGGGGAGCTTGAGAAGATTATAGAGCTCCTGAGCTAAAAGACGCTCCGGGTTAATAGCCATTGATATATTGAGCTCGTGTCGCATAAAGCCCAGGGATGTGTCATTGTATTCAGGGTTTCTGATTCTTGCAATGGTATGCTTTGCACCCATACGCTTTGCAAGAAAACAGGAAAGCATATTGGTTTCGTCAGAGCCGGTCACGCAGATGAAAAGGTCGCACTGCTCTATTCCTGCGTCTGAAAGAACCTCGCAGTCAACACTGTTACCGCACACACCCATTGCGTCATATATGTTTGTGATTTCACCTATAACTTCTGCAGAAAGGTCAACGGCGGTAACATCGTGACCTTCACGAAGAAGGGTGGAGATTATGGCTGTTCCTATTTTTCCACAGCCTGAAACAACTATATTCATATTAATATTACCTTTTCTTTCCTGATTACTGTGATTTACAGTGATTGTACTCCATTTTTGACATATTTGCAAGGCTTTTATAATAAAGGTGCAAAAAAATCAAGCGTGTCATTTTCTGACACGCTGATATAATTTAATTGCTGTTATCTTTATTCTGAGCTTCTTCTTTTTTTACTCTTTCTTCATTGATGGCTTTTTCTCTCACGGGTGAACGCCAGAGAGTGATAATACCCTCATCGTTGAGCAGCTTTAACATAATTATGGAAAGGGGAAGAATAAAGATTCCCAGAAAACCGAAAATTTTAAGGCCGAAATAAAGTGCAAATATTGTAACTATAGGTGAAAGTCCGAGCTGACCTGCAACAAGCTTGGGCTCAATAATCTGCCTTATAACAGTAATAGTGGCATAAATTATTATAAGGCCCAGTGCCATGCCGAAGTCACCGATGATAAGGTTATATGCTGTCCAGGGGAGAAGAATTGTACCTGTGCCAAGCATTGGAACTATATCAACTATTGCCGTTACAATGGCAAGAATTACAATGTAGTTGGATTGGAAAACGCCCAGAAGCTTCAGCACCGAAAGGCCGAGAGCCATTTCAATAAAGGTGATGAGCATAATAAGAAGATATGCCTTGCCCATTTTTGAAAGGGAGGATTTAAGAAGAGAAACTGCCCTTCTTACGTCCTTTCTTTTTTCCTTAGGAAACTGAATCAGTATTAAATTTTTTACCCAATCAAATTCCGCTGTCATAAAGCAGGTTGCAACAAGGGTAATAACAACGGCGATAATAATTGAAGGGATCTCCTTTGCTGTTGTGATAACACCTGTAAGCGGTGCCGTAATCCAGGAGAGACTGAAAATACCGCCCAATCCGTCCTTTACCGAGGTTGCAAGCTCGTTGTTTGTTCCTGCAAGGAATTCGCGAAGCTGAATGAATATGGTTGTAATGCTCTCGGAAATATTTTCGGAAATGAATGAGGGAAGATTGGAAACAAAGGACATTACAGCGTCCTCAATTGTGTTAACAAGCTCGTCTATATTCTGTATACGGAGTATTACATAGTCAATAAATCCTCTTATTTCCTCAGCAGCTCTTACTCCGACCAAAACAACAAGGGAAAGAAGTATAAAAATAAGGCCGAAAACACATATTGCAGAAGCAAAGCCGTCTTTTAAAAAGGTCTTTTTGGTAAGGAAGTTTTTAGGCTTTTGCAGAATTGCGGCAACAATGACCGCAAATACAACGGGGAAGCATACTCCGAGGGCATATCTTATTGCAAAAAATGCAAGGGTGATAAGCAAAGCAAAGTAGACTGTGTTTATTATAAATTTTCTTCTTTTTTCAACATCTGTCAAGAAAAAGCCCCCTCAGTTTTTTAATTTATTTGTATTATATTTATATTATAGTAACCTATAATCTGCTTAAAATCAATGTATTTAACAAAAATAAAAATTTTTTCTTCCAAATGCTTTTCATAAAACACAAAATGTGCTATTATTAGTGTATATTTTTGCCTGTGCACATAAAAGCACAGAGTGAAAGGAGCACAGAAAATGAATGTAGCTATTATGGGTTTCGGTGTTGTAGGTTCAGGTGTTGCCGAGCTTATAACAAAAAACAGTGATTCTATTGAGAAAAACAGCGATGTTTCTCTTAAGGTTACCCGTATTCTCGATATAAGAGATTTTGAAAATAATGAGTTTGCTCCTCTTATGACCAAAAGCTTTGAGGACATTCTTGAGGACGATACAATTGAAATTGTTGTTGAAACAATGGGTGGTGTAAATCCTGCCTTTGATTTTGTTTCAAAATGCCTTAACAAGGGCAAGCATGTTGTATCCTCAAATAAGGAGCTTGTTGCAACAAAGGGCTTTGAGCTTCTTGAAATGGCAAGAAAGAATAATGTCAACTTCCTTTTTGAGGCTTCGGTAGGAGGCGGTATTCCCATTATCAGACCTATCAGCCGTTGCCTTGCAGGTAATCAGATAAGTGAAATTGCAGGTATTCTTAACGGCACATCAAACTTCATTCTGACTAAAATGATAGTGGACGGAATGAGCTTTTCTGAAGCACTTAAGCTTGCTCAGGACAAGGGCTATGCAGAAAAGGACCCCACAGCCGATGTTGAGGGCTTTGACGCTCTTCGCAAAATCTGTATTCTTGCTTCCCTTGCCTTCGGCAACCATGTTTATCCCGACGGCATTTTCACCGAGGGTATTTCAAAAATCACCCTTGAGGATGTAGCTTATGCGGAAAATTATAACAGTGTAATCAAGCTCATCGCAAAAACAAAGAAGCTTCAAAACGGCAGAATTCTTGTTATGGTATCACCCTGCCTTGTAAATAACGAAAGTATGCTCTCAGGTGTTAACGGTGTATTCAATGCCTGCCTTGTAAGAGGTGACGCTACGGGCGACGTTCTTATGTACGGTAAGGGTGCAGGTAAGCTTGCAACGGCTTCCGCTGTTGTGGGTGACGTTATTGACTGTGCATCCAATGATGAAAAACGCAAGTTCTTCGGCTGGGATGATGCAAAGGAAGATATGCTTGCAGATTACCTTGACTGTGAAACAGCCCTTTATATCAGAACAAACGAAACAGACAAAGCTAAGCTTACTTCTGTATTCGGTGATGTTACCTTCCTTTCAAGGGAAAATCAGCCCGAAAATGAAATCGCTTTTGTTACACCGGTAATGAAGGAAGGCGAGCTCAGACAGCTTATAGACAACAATGCACTCAATGTCAGCTCATGCATCAGAGTTGCAGATTATTAACAGGAGGACAGATATGGCACTTATAGTTCAGAAATTCGGCGGCTCATCCGTAGCCGATGCTCAAAGAGTATTCAATGTTGCCCGTATCATTACCGATACCTATAAGGCAGGTAATGATGTTGTGGTTGTTGTTTCTGCACAGGGCGACACAACGGATGACCTTATTGAAAAAGCACAGGAAATCAATCCCAATGCATCAAAAAGAGAAATGGATATGCTTCTCACAGCAGGTGAGCAGATTTCAATTTCACTTCTTGCAATGGCTATTGAAAAGCTCGGCTACCCCGTAAGATCACTTTTAGGCTGGCAGGCAGGCTTCAAAACAAACTCAGCCCACGGCACAGCAAGAATCCACGAGGTTAAGGCAGAAAGAATCCAGAGAGAGCTTGACAGCAAAAAGATTGTTATTGTTGCAGGCTTCCAGGGCCTTAACAAATATGATGACCTTACAACCCTCGGCAGAGGCGGCTCCGACACAAGTGCAGTTGCAATTGCAGCGGCTCTTCACGCAGACCGCTGTCAGATTTTCACCGATGTTACAGGTGTTTTCACTGCAGACCCGAGAAAGGTTGAAAATGCTCAGAAGTTAAGCGACATCACCTATGATGAGATGCTCGAATTCGCAACTCTGGGTGCACAGGTTTTGAATAACCGTTCCGTTGAAATGGCAAAAAAATATAATGTAGAGCTTGAAGTCCTTTCCAGCCTTGTAAGGGAAAGCGGCACAATAGTCAGGGAGGTAGCAAATATGGAAAAAATGTTAATCAGAGGCGTAACAAAAGATACAGACGTTGCAAGAATTTCAGTTGTAGGAATGAAGGACATTCCCGGCAACGCATTCAAAATGTTCTCAAAGCTTGCTCAGAAGAATATCAACATTGACGTTATTCTTCAGTCAGTAGGCAGAGACGGCACAAAGGATATTTCCTTCACCTGCCAGAAGGGTCTTGCAGATGAAGCGGTTGCAATCCTCAACGATATCTTCGATATGGAAGGTGCAGTTGTTTCCTCAGATACAACTGTTGCAAAGGTTTCAATCGTAGGTGCAGGTATGCAGAGCCACTCAGGTACTGCATCAAAGATGTTCGGTGCCCTTTACGAAGCAGGCATCAACATCAGTATGATTTCCACAAGTGAAATCACAATTTCCGTTCTTATTGACAAGGAACTTGCAGATAAGGCAGTTGCCGCTGTTCATAAGGCATTCTTCGGTTAAAAAAAGAGCCCCTTTCGGGGCTTTTTTTAAATGTATAATGCAGAGAGCGCGACAAACTTGAATTTGAAAACTAACTTTTCTTAAATCATTATCGCTTATTGTAGGGCGTTAATGAATTCCTCTAAAAGCCTTGAAAATAAAGGGTTTTTCGCAATCTGCTCACCTTATCCCTTTATACGATTTCACACGATTTTACCCTTGCTCCGAGAGATTATAAGGGCAAAAGCAAGGGCAAGCAAAACTGATAACACGATATAACAAGGTGTGACAATCGGGAAACTGTGATGTATGTGCGAATATATTATTATGGAGGATTACATAATGGAAAAGTACATTTATAACGAACAAAACGGTCTTTGGTATGAGTTGCAGGGCGATTATTACATTCCTTGTTTGGAATTACCCGCCGAAAAAGAAGAAAGGCATATCGGTGTATGGGGACAGCGGCATTTGCGGTATATCCGTGAGCATAAAAAGGTGTTCTACACCAATCTGCTGACAAGCGGCAAACTGCAAAGTCACCTTGCCGATGTTGAAGAACAGGCACAGGAACTGTTTGACCGTCTTATGAAGCAACAGGCAGAACGTGAAGGAATTACCGAAAAACTGAAAGCCGACGATCAAATGATGTAGGACGGATTTTGCGGACATTCAAAATAAAAAAGAATGTGGAGGTAACAGACAATGGCAAAGACAATTTTTGAGGAAATGGGCGGCAAATACGAAAGGCAAGGCGATTACTTAATACCTTGTTTGACTGTACCCGCCGAAGAAGAACAGCCGATAGGCATCTGGGGACAGCGGAATTTGGATTATCTGAAGCATCACTGTAAAGTTACATACACCAATCTTCTTACAAGCGGCAGACTTAACGCTTACCTTGCCGACATTGACAGACAGGCACAGGAACGCTTTGAAAGGCTCATAGAGGGTATGAAACAGGCACAGGGCATAACGGAACAGCTAAAGG
>JAXJQQ010000177.1:0-37594 GCA_036311065.1 Acutalibacteraceae bacterium
CTTGACGGTGAATTTGGCGGAAACCACCACAACGTAAGCATTCATGTGCTTGAAAGAGCCGTTGAAATTTACTCACCTGAAAATCCTCTTTTCCTTCCCAGAAGAGAGGTTGTGACAGACCCCATTGAGGTTGAAGCACGCAAAAAAGGCGAAAACAGATTCTTCAGAAGAAGAAACAAGGCTGAAAAAGCTGCCGAGCCCGTGCAAGAGCCTGCAGCTGAAGAAGCCGCAACCGTTCCGGCACAGGAAGCAGAAGCAAAAGAAGAGCTTAAAACCGAAGAAATCAAGGCAGAAGGTAAGCTTTTCAAAAGAAAAAATAAAACTGAGAAGGTCATTCCTGATACTGCAGCAGAATCCCCCGCTGAGCAGGAGCCTATTGAAACAAAATAACCGTTTTCCCCATTGCAAAGCATTAAGCTCTGCAATGGGATTTTTTTATGATGACTTTAAAATTTCTTTTTTATAATAATTAACTTTTTTTGAATAAATTGTTGACAAATATAAAATCTTATACTATACTGTCTGTGTAACAAAACAAATGATAGGATAAGGAGGAACGGATATGGGTTATTTGGAATATTTCAAGGTTCTGATTGATTTCATTATGAAATTAGTTGCGTTCTTCAAAAAGAGTGAAAACACTGAAGCAGAAGTCCCCGAAGCAAAGGAAATATAAGTATATTTTGTTTTCACAGATTTATTGTAACATTTCCCCTGAGTTACTGCGGTAACTTCAGGGGGTTTTGTTTTTATTTCAAAATTTCAAGGCTATGTGTTCACCGGAACACATAGCCTTGTTTTTTAGAATATAGTAGTTTTAACCTTAAGTGTTGCAGACTCTTTACCTGTTGCGGTCTTACCGTTCACCTTACCGTAAGCCTTTACTCTGTACTGATACTGAGTATTTCTCTTAAGGTCCTTATTAGTAAAGGTGTTAGTCTTAACTGTTCCGACCTTTACCCACTTTTTGCCGTTATATCTTTCAATGTAATAGCCTGTTGCACCGGTAATCTTATCCCACTTAAGTGTGATTGATGTCTTCTTTCTTGCAGAAGCCTTGAGATTCTTTACCTGAGCGAGAGCGGTTTTAACTGAAAGTGATGATGATGCTTCACCGAGAACAGTAGTCTTACCAACCTTCTTATAGGCTTTGACCATAAACTTATAGGTTGTACCTGCCTTAAGCTTGGAAACTGTTGCACTTGTACCCTTAACAGATGTAACCTTTACCCATTGGCCGTTCTTGTATTGGTAAACAACATAACCTGCTGCACCTGAAACCTTGTCCCACTTAAGGGTAACCGAGGATGTTGTAGCCTTTGAAAGCTTAAGCTTCTTGACCTGGGCAATGTTTGTATATACTGAAAGCTCTGTCCATTCACCGTATTTCTTTCCGTTGTATGCACGGACTCTGAAGCGGTAGTTGGTTCCTGCCTTGAGTTTAGAAAGCTTATAGCTTACTGTTGAAGATTTTTTGATTGTTGTAACAGGCTTCCATTTACCTGAGCTGTACCTCTGAATCTCATAGCCGCTTACATTTGCAGCCTTTTTCCATGAAAGTGTTACTGTTGAGGATGTTGTTGAAGCCTTGAGGCCTGAAACAGTTGCAACTGCTGTTGTAGCCTCCTTTGAGCCTGAGGGAGTGCCGTAAATGTAAGTACCGTTCTGATCCTTGAGATAGGTTACTATCCTGAAGGTGTATTTTGTGCAGGGAGAAAGGTTCTTTATTGTATAGGATGTACTCTTGGTTGAATCAACCTTCTTCCATGTTTCGCCGGAAAGGCGTTCAATTCTGTAGCCCTCAGCACCTGTAGCCTTTGACCAGGAGAGCTTAACGGTTGTATCTGTTACGGTTGCTTTGATTTTCTTAACGCTTACTCCGTTGGGAGCTGTCTTTGCAGAAGCAAGCTTTTCTGCACTGAGAACACCGTTTGCTGACTCGGCAACAATCTTGAATGTATATGCAGTTCCTTCTTTAAGTGAGGTTGCCTTATAGCTTGTTGCGGAAGAAGACTGTTTAAGAACATACTTGCCGCTCTGAAGCATATATACATTATATTTAGCCGCACCGGCAACAGCCTTCCATGAAAGGGAAATCTGATCCTTTGTACTGCTCATTGAAACACTGCTGACAGCAGAAAGAGCAATATTGAAAGGAACTGTAAATGCACCTTCATAAAGACCTATACCAACAACCTCTGCAGTTGCAGAGCCAACATTGACTGCATCTGTTTTAACAAGATAGTCCTTATTCTGCGTAAGAGTTTTTGTTCCTGCCTTAACTGTTACCTTGGGAACTGCATTTTTTCCGTTGTATGTGCAGTCTGCCGCGGAAACCGTAAGAGCATATGTGCGTGCTTGCTTTTCTGCAATAACATCAAGGTAGGGCTTTATATCGTTTATAAGACCCTTATTATCTTCAATAAGTCCCTTAAGGAAATCAAAGAGCTGATCAAAGTCACCGAACGTTTCCTTAGCCTTATCAAGGGCCTCAGATGAGCCGTTCTGAATAAAGTCAAGAACGCCGTAAACAACCGACATTACCTTGTAGCTTGAGAAGAAGCTCATAACAGTTGCAAGAAGAGTAATAAGACGGTCGCTTCTTGCATTCAATACAGAAAGAAGTACGGAAACCATATTTCCTATATTCTTATTTGAAAGAGCCTTTGTAAATGAGCTTCCCTTTGTATAAGCAGGAAGAAGATTTCCGCTGACCCAATTGTTTTTCTCGTCATAACTTCCGGTCCAGTTGTTGAGCACATATCTTACTGTGTTGTAAATGAATTTTTCTAATTCAACATCACCTGCCTTTTTAAGAGCAGGAACTGCAGTAATTTCAATAATGTTCTGAATGTCAAGAGTGAATATGCTGTCAAGAAGGCCCTTCTCACCGTCTTCGCCGAGAAGGAATTTCTTTGATTCAAAAGCTATACCCTCTTTCTTTGTTTCACCGAAGTAATCGCAAAGATTATCAATCTTTGTGAAGATTGAATCCGTCTTGCTGACGCTGAGACCGAGAAGGTTAGCCATACCCTTATCAAAGAGCATATAGTTGGCAATATAGTTTGCTACTTCAAATATATCCTTACCGCCGCCTGCAAGGTAAGCCTTTCCGCTTGTATCCTTAAGGTCAATAAGATTATATGCGTGGTAAGCTACGATATCACCAAGAACTACAAGATATGTATCGTTCTTACCGTAAGAGATATCAATTCCCATTTCCTTTGAGGTGTTGATAAGAATAACCTTGAGCATATCCTCAATTGTCTTACACTCTGTAATGCCGTCATCATATACACCAAGGTCAACATTATTGACAATGATTTCAATAACTGCTCTTACAACGGCTTCAAAGCTCATACTGTTTGCATTTGGAATAAGAGTTGATGCCGTACCGAGATATTTGAAGGCACCTTCAATATTTGCACTTATCTTATCATATCCGCCGTTTACCCAGCTGTAACCGGGAACAACCTGTGAGAACACCTTTCCGACCTCATTGTTAATCTGATCAAGGAAGGATTTGTCGGGGTCAAAGCTGACAGCATCAAAATTATACTTTGAGCCGTCAAGAACAACATAGCCATTGAGCTTCTTTAAGTCTTCGTTTTCCTGGGTGCTGAGGTCAACATTAAGACCCTTGAGAGCAGGAAAAGCATACTGATTGATAACAAGGCTGAAAAGAAGACAGATAAGGCTGTTTATTTTTGATTCGCCCGTAATTGTAAAGCCGGGAAGGTATTCTTCAGCAAGACCGTTGATTTCACTGTAAACCCAACCGTCAACATTATCCTTGTAAGCATCATAGTCATCGCCAAGCAGCAATTCTTTAATAATGCCTTCAACACCGTCCTTGCCGAGAAGGTCTTCAAGGTCAATAAATTCTGAGAAAACGCCAAGATTAATAGTACCCTTACAAATGCCGTCAACAAGACCTTTGTTGGCATTGGCAAGCTCAAGGAATTCCTTGATTATTGTTTCATCGTTAGCAGTGCTGCGCTTCATACCCTTTTTCCAGGTACTGAGCTTGAGGTCACTGAGGTCACCGAGAACAGCTCCTGTAAAATCCAGGGCAGTAACCAGGCTTATAATACCTGCATAATCGTCAATAGTTTTACATATAGCATTGATTGAAGTAAAGTCCACAACAAGGGAATAGCTGCCTACAAGAGAAATTTCTTCTCTTATTGCCTCTTCCTTCAATATCAGATCAAGAATGTCCAGAAGCTTATCCGTTCCGTAGGAATCCTCCTTCTGAATATAGTACCTGAAGCTGTCGGTAAACTCTGTCTTATTCTCATCGGCAGCAAAAGCCACAGCCGAAAGACTGCTCATAGCCATAATAACGCTGAGAATAATGCAAAGCACCTTTCTGAATGTTTTCATAAAATTACCTCCTTATAATAGCGGTCTAAAATTAACCGTATATATAAATAATACTACTTTAATATCACCCAAGTCAACATAAACTGAAAATAAACAAAGCAAAAAATAAAAATTTATTAAAACATCACAAGTTTAACAAATTCTTTTTATCTAATTTGCAAAGGTATAAAAAACAGACTCACGGAAACAACATAATTCCGTGAGTCCTTCTTTTTTAAATAATTATGCTTCGGGTGCTTCAGTATCTTCAGCGTTCATTTTACCCATAAGAGCTTCAACGAACTCTCTGAAAGCCTTGAAGAAAGCAGCAATGTCCGCCCAATACTTTTCTACAAAATCAAAAAACTTGTTATTACCCATTTTATTTTCCTCCTGTACATAGTTATTGCGGGCTGTGCCCTATGACTTAATTGTATTACAGTTTAAGTTATTTGTCAATAAGATATTAAAAATCAGTTCATATGCCGGCACCTGATAATGCAGTATCCGTTCCTTGTGTTGCTTTTTCAGTTTTTATCCGTTTTCTGAACTTTTTTTCCTTAAAAAGATAAATTATAATCAGCGGTATATCCGCAAGAAGCCATGCAGCAGGTCCGGCATAGCATACAGCATCAAAGCCCAGTGCAGGAGTGAGTATAAAAGCAATCGAAAGTCTTCCGAAAAGCTCACCTGTTCCCGCAATTGAATTTGCATAAGTAAAGCCCATACCCTGAAGGGTGTTACGCATAACAAACAGTATTGCCACAAGGCTGTAGCATTGAGATATTGCAAGAATATATCTTTGAGCTGCCGCCATAATTTCAGGATTGATTTCACTCATAAAAAGGGAAACGAGGGGTGTTCCTGCCGAATAAAGGGTAATACTCATAACCACTGAAACAGCAAGGTCAAGCAAGAAAATCTTTCTTACAGATTTTACTATTCTTTCATAATTTCCTGCTCCGTAATTCTGACCTACAAAGGTCTGTGTTGCAACTCCGAGCCCGGACATAGGAATATTTGTTATACCCTCCACTCTGCCCGCCGCAGTAAAGCCGGCAATAACATCTGTACCGAAGGAGTTTACAACACTTTGCAGACTCATTGAGCCTATGGAGGTTATTGTAAACTGCAGTGACACGGGAATACCGAGCTTTATCTGTCTGATGCTTGTTGAGCCTGTAAGGCGGATATGCTCCTTTTTTATCCCGACCTCTTTATTGAAAAATATTACATATGCACCGTTGAGTGTTGCCGCCGCAATATGGGATATAAGCGTTGCCGCAGCAGCGCCTTCAACACCCCAATGAAATACACGGACAAATAAAAGGTCAAGCATAAAGTTAAGAAAAACGCTGACTACAAAAAAATAAAGTGGCTTTTTACTTTCACCCACACTTCTTGAAATAGCGGTAAAGTTGTTAGATAGCATCTGGAAGGGTATGCCGTAATAAAGTATATTCACATAGGCTGACGAAAGACCGATAATTTCATCAGGTGTTCCGATAAGCCTTAACAAAGGCTCAGAAATAATATGGGCCACAAAAGAAATAACAACACCTATTGTAAAAGCAAGCACTATGCTGTTACCCGCATACTCGGCAACCTTCTTTTTATCCCTTGCACCGAAGGCGTGAGACACGGGAATTGAAAAGCCGCTTGTAAGGCCTAATGCCGTACCGACTATAAACGAGCCGATTGAACCTACGGAGCCAACTGCCGCAAGAGCCTCATCACTTACATACCTTCCGACGATGATATTATCCACAAAGGCATAATTATACTGAAGCATGGATGACATCATAATAGGCAGTGCAAAAAGAACAATACTTTTTATAGGACTGCCATCTAACATAGAAGTATGCTTTTTCAATTCTTTCACCTCTGTTTTTCGCTTTTACAATTGTGTTATTATACTCTTTTGGAAAATAAAGTCAACATATATTTTAATAACAAAAACACAATATTTATTGCAAGACGGTAAATTGTGTGCTACAATATCATTTGTAATATATTATTGAAAGGAAGAAAAATATGAAAGCATGTATTTACGGCGCAGGCTCCCTCGGCACAGTTCTCGGTGCTTACATCACCAAAAACGGTGGAGAAATTGACCTTATCAACAGAAACAAGGCTCACGTTGAAGCACTTAAAAGCAACGGTGCAAAGGTTGTGGGTACTGTTGAAATGACCGTTCCCGTAAAGGCACTTACTCCCGATGAAATGACAGAAAAATATGACCTTATTATCCTTATGACAAAGCAGCTTTATAACGTTGAGGTTCTTGAAGGTCTTGTTCCCTTTATGAATGAGGGATGTGTTGTATGCACAATGCAGAACGGCATCCCCGAGCTTTCCGTTTCAAAGGTAGTTGGCGAGGACAGAACCTTAGGCTGCAGCGTTGCCTGGGGTGCTACACTTCTTGAGCCCGGTGTTGTTGAGCTTACAAGTGAGCCCGACTCACTCACCTTTGGTCTCGGTTCCTTCAGTGGCAAGCAGGATGAACGCTTTTTTGAGGTTAAAAAGCTGCTTGAATTAATGTGTCCCGTTGAGGTTGAAGATAACTTCATCGGCGTACGCTGGTCAAAGCTTCTTATTAATGCGGCTTTCAGCGGTATGTCTGTTGTAACAGGCGGCACCTTCGGTGATGCGGCAGAAAATAAAATCTCCCGCCCCATGGTACAGATGATTATTAAAGAATGTATTGACGTTGCAGAAAAGGCAGGTATAAAAATCGCTCCTGTTCAGGGCAAAAACATCACTGCACTTTTCGGTTTCAAGGGCAATTTCAAAAAGAAAATTTCCTTTATGCTTATTCCTCTCGGCATTAAAAAACACCGCCTTTTAAAGGCAAGCATGCTCCAGGATATTGAACACGGAAAAAAGACTGAGGTTGATTTCATCAACGGTGTTGTTGTGGAATACGGTGAAAAATACGGCGTACCTACTCCCTACAACAAGAAAGTTGTTGAAATTGTTCATATGATGGAAGAGGGCAAGTTAAAGCCCTCCTTCGACAACACAAAGCTCTTTTGGGAAAGATAAAAATAAAAGCGGTTGACCGACGGTCAACCGCTTTTATTATCCTAATACAGGCTTATCCACAAATTCAATCTCAGGCGTACCCTTCATTCCGTCGGATTCAAAAATCACAATCTCATTCTCCCCTTCTTTCAGGAGCGAAGCTGGAACATACAGGGTCCGCTGAGGTCCGATTTCCCAGTATCTGCCGATATTGAAGCCGTTAATCACAACGAAGCCCTTTGTGAAATTATCAAGCTTCAGGAAGGTATCGCAAACTTTATCAACGGTAAATACGCCTTTTAAGAAAACACTTTTTTCTTCTGGCAGTTCGTCACCGTAGGAGATATTACAAAGATTATCCATAGGCAGGGGGTAAACGGACCAGCCGAAGTGGATTTTCTTATCAATAAGGCATCTGCCTGCAATACCCTTTTTGCGCATCATCTTACTGCCGAAGTTTGCTCTACCCATATTTTCACAAAGCACTGTGAGAACATCCCCTGCCTTTGCGGAAATCTTAATTTCAAGGGAATCGTTTATGTAAACTATACCCACAAGGCTTTTGTTAATATAAATCTGAGCACGGTCGCCGAGGCTTTCAAAGGAAAGGGTAACATCATTGTAGTCACGGTTAAGGGTAGTTGTATAAGCAATGAATCCATAGCCCTGACCGTATTTTTCCATACACTTAGGCACATCGGAATACTGAGGTGAGGACAGATTTTCCATGTTATCGAAAATACCTGCGTACTTATTCAGAATGAATCTGCCGTAGGCTCTTTTTTCTCTGTCAGCAGGGATTTCAGGCAAGTCAGCATTGGTGTGCTTTCTGATAACCTCACGGACAAGGCGGTATTTTTCCGTAACATCACCGCATTCCGTAAGAAGAGCGTCATAATCATAGCTTGTGACATCGGGGGCAAATCTCTCATAATGGTTGGCACCGCTTGTAAAGCCGAAATTTGTGCCTCCGATAAACATATACATATTAACGCTGCCCTTATGAAGCATATCGTCAACAATGGTCGCATAATCTTCAGCGCTTGTTGTGTGGTGCTCACTGTCACCCCAGGCATCAAACCAACCGTTCCACATCTCCATACACACCTTTGGCATATCCGGAAAAAGCTCATCGTGGGCTTTAAAGTTTTCTTCAACCCTGCTGCCGAAGTTCAACGTTGCAAGGCAGCCGTCAATAGCGCCGTCAAGAAGATTTTCCCTGCTCGTACCGTCAGAGGTGAACAAAGGCACATCAATGCCTCTTTTTCTGTAGCCCTCATAAAGATACTGAAGATACTTCTTGTCGTCACCGTAATAGCCGTACTCATTCTCGCACTGGAGCATAATAACAGGTCCGCCGTTAGTGCAAAGAAGAGGTCTGACCTCACCTAAAAGTCGGTCAAGATAACGGTCAAAGCATTTTATGTAGGCTGCATTTGAGCAACGGATTTCCATTTCATCATCTGACTGAATCCACCATGGCAGACCGCCGAACTCCAATTCAGCACAAATATAAGGTCCGGGTCTGACAATTACCATAAGTCCCGCCTCACCCGCGGCACGGATAAAAGAAGCAATATCGAGCATACCTGAAAAATCGAACTCACCGGGCTTTTTCTCATGCTGATTCCATGCACAGTAGGTTTCAACACAGTTAAGACCCATTGCACGCATTTTTTTAAAAATATCACCCCATGTATCGGGCATATTGCGGAAATAGTGCACCGCACCAGAAATTATTTTAACTGCCTCCCCGTTTTTATAAAACTGATTACCCTTTATTTCAAAAGTCATACTAATCACCTCAGATAAACCTTTTCATTTTATATAATATATCAAACAACAGCATCATAAATCAAGAAATATAATAAGAAAAGCCGAAAAATAAGCCAAAAAATAAAAGAAAGAAAAAAATTTGATTTTTTTCAAAAAAACTATTGACTAATATAATATGTTGTGATATTATATTCAAGCGTTCGACGAGGGAAACCTCACAGAACACACCAAATAAGCTGGTGTAGCTCAGTTGGTAGAGCAGCTGATTTGTAATCAGCAGGTCGGGGGTTCGAGTCCGTCCACCAGCTCCATGAAATGGGTAGGTTCCCGAGTGGCCAAAGGGAGCAGACTGTAAATCTGCCGTCAACGACTTCGATGGTTCGAATCCATCCCTGCCCACCAGAAAAAAAGCGCTTCTTTGAAGTGCTTTTTTTAATTATGATTGCCTTACGGCAAATGATGTCACTGCGTTAATTGTGTCTGCTTTGCTGATGCTTTTATGGCAGGCATTACATCATTGCAAGCAAAGTGAACAGCATCATTATGACAAGGAGAAAAACAAATGAGAAGTGCTAAAGAACAGGAATTTTTCCCCTACAATTCAAAAACAATATGCTATATTCTTGTATATAAAAGCTCAGATGTAGTACATATTCAGCATAATAAAACAGAATTAAACAAGGCATACAAAGAAGCTGCTGAGAATAATGCCGTTTTATATGCCGTCTGGCCGGGCAAATGGAAAAGCGACCTGTTTATTATTGATGACCTGAACGCTTTTGCAATCGCAACGGGAATTATAAATAATTCTACACTTGTTTAAGGACGGTTATCTTTTTCAGATTGTCTTTATTACTTTTTATTAAAAAACTCCTCGCAGTTTAACACTGCAAGGAGTTTTTTTTAATCTATATTATAAACTATTCTGCAACATATGGATATTCATATATGTATGCAACATTCATTTCTGAGCTGTAAGCAATGTATATAAATTGGTATATTCCTTCCTTTTTCGGAATCTTTCCGAATTCAGATGTTTCCTTGTTATAAACTAAAAAGAAATCCACAGGGAAATATTCAGAATCCTCGGGTATGATTTGCTCAAAATCTTTATTATCGCCTTTAAGCCACCTGCTGTCTTCCTGCATAAACTTTTCAAAATCATTTGCAACAGACTCTGCAAAGCTAAGCGTTGTAAGTGTTTCTTCTTCACCTGAGAGATTTGTTGTTTTATTATAATTCATTCCGATTATTTCGGGAAACTCAAATCCGAGTTGTGCTTCCACTAAGTTGAGATTATTATCGATATTACTAAAGATTGAAGGAAAGAATCCGTAAATCAGCATAATAAAGCCTATAATAATTCCGCAAATAACATTCCTTTTATTACGAATATTATTTTTATTCAGCAGTATCCCTACTATAATCGAAAGCAACGGTATCGGTAAGAAATAGTGAAAGCATCTGCAAGACTCAAGAACAACCTGATATTCTTCAGCACTCTCAATCCCCGATTCAAATACAATCGTCATTGCGATAATAAGACCGAGGAAACAACCGAAAAACAAAAAACTTCCAGCCGTCTTAAGTAAAGTTATTTTTTTAGTACCGAAATCAGTTTTCGGCGATTTGAGATTTCTGCAGAAACAATCAAGATGTGATGTATCGCTCAGAGAAGATTTTTTTATTATAAAATAAGTTTTATCTTTATGTTCAAGAAAATAACAGTATGGTGTTTCCCAAC
Organism: Acutalibacteraceae bacterium; assembly: GCA_036311065.1. Lineage (GTDB taxonomy): Bacteria > Bacillota > Clostridia > Oscillospirales > Acutalibacteraceae > UBA6857. Next base: position 10,910 of record JAXJQQ010000177.1, read on the forward strand.
ATTTTTTGAATTCATTAAAATACACCTTCTGAGTTTTAATTTCATCACAGGAATTCAAAACTCTTACAAGAATATATTTTTGGAATATTTCATATGTATAACTTCTGTAGCATACCTTCTCGATACATTTTTTCGTTGCAAACAAACCTTGGATATATCTTACAAGACTGATACACAGAAAAATAAAAGCAAATAATACTACAAAATAAGAATTCTGTTCTTCGGATGTGTCGGCATAGGTAGGAAATGTTGAGAGTAAAAACAAAAACAACCATATTACCAACCTTTTAAGCAAATGAACATTAAATATTTTATATATCAGCTTCAGTTCGTTTTTATCGAAAGAAAAACTATGTTTTTCTTTCGGCAGTTCAAAGTCCTCGGCAACAGCCGTTTCACTCTGAATCTGCTCTTCAATTACAAGGTGAGTGATTTCTTCACCCGTCAAAATAGAATCTATACTTACACCGAAGATTTCCTTAAGTCTTATGAGATTATCAACAGTAGGAACCGTCTGATTGTTTTCCCATAAGCTTACGGTCTGTCTGCTGACAAGAAGCAGATTTCCCAACTCTTCCTGAGACATTTGCTTTGCTTTTCTTAATTGCTGTAATCTTTCACCGAGTGTCATTATATCAGCACTCCTTCCTATACCTGTATAATATCTTGTTTAATTAAAAAAATCAAGCACAAGCTACTTGCAACTGTCAAGTGTTGCTTGCACGAACAATTATTACTCATTTTAAGAAAGCTTATATTCCAAAAAAGCATAGAAGCTCAGGTCATCGACCTGAGCTTATGTTTTTGCTGTTAATTTTTCAAGCTTACTGCTGACTTCCTGCTTTAGAAAGAGCCTCGTCAATGTGTCTGCAGAAGTTCTCTTTTCCCACAGCCTTATAGAAGCCTGACTTTTTCATAGCCTGCAAGGGCTGTTCGTTTACATGGGAAAGAATGAGTCTTACACCCTGCTTTTCGCACTTTTCATAAAGAAGCTCAAGGGCGTTGAGTGCTGTTGAATCAAGAGAAGGTACAGCTCGCATTCTGAGAATAAGGCAGCGTGTGTAATCTTTAAGGATGATTTCGGGAATCTTGTCAGCTGCACCAAAGAAAAGAGGTCCGCTGATTTCATATACTCTCACATCCTTCGGCACCGCTCTCAGGTCAATACTGTCCTTGTCGGTATCAGGATCAATGTACTTCCAGCCGTTGACTGTTGTTTCGTCACTCATACGCTTCATAAACAGCATTGCCGCGAGAACCATACCCACTGCTATTGCAACAACAAGGTCAAAAATAACAGTAAGAACAAATGTAACGATAAGAATGAGTATATCACTTTTGGGTGCGGTTTTTACTATGCGCACAAACTTTTTCCATTCACTCATATTGTAGGCAACCATAAACAGAATAGCTGCAATTGTTGGCATAGGGATAAGTCCGGCATAAGGCATAAGGAATAAAAGCACAAGCAGAAGAACTACAGCGTGCACCATACCGGCAACGGGAGTTCTGCCGCCGTTTTTGGCATTTGCCGCTGTTCTTGCAATAGCTCCTGTTGCGGGAATACCGCCGAACAGCACAGATGCGATATTACCGATACCCTGACCGACAAGCTCAGCGTTTGAATTGTGACGGGAGTTTACCATACCGTCAGCCACAACACAGGAAAGAAGAGATTCAATAGCCGCAAGCACTGCTATTGTGAAAGCATCAGGCAGAACGGCTGATATTTTTTCAAAGCTAAGATTCATTCCGCCGAAATCCACCTTTGGAAGTCCTGAAGGAATAGTATAAAGGTCACGGATTGTATATACGCCCTCTTCAAAGCCGGGCAGGAAGGCTACCATAAGAGCACCCACCAGAACGGCAACAAGTGAAGGAGGTATTCTTTTTTCTATTTTAGGGTAAACTATGAGTATAGCAAGGCTTACTGCACCCACTACAAGTGCCTGCCAGGAAAATGTACCCATAGCCTCAAGATTGGCTTCAATTTTTTCTATTGTTTCTATGGGTTTTACTCCTTCAGCATATGTGAGGCCGAGGAAGTCCTTTATCTGTCCGATAAGAATTGTAAGAGCAATACCTGAAGTAAAGCCCGTTGTTATTGTGTGAGGTATAAACTTGATAAGTGAGCCAAAACGGAAAACGCCCATAAAAATAAGTATAATACCTGCAATAATAGTGGCAATAAAAAGTCCGTCCATTCCCTGAGAGGCAACAATACCTGCAACTATTGAAGCAAATGCTGCTGTGGGACCTGCAATCTGAATACGGCTGCCACCGAAAAGAGAAACACAGAAGCCCGCTGCAATTGCAGTGTAAATACCGCAGGCAGGCTCCACACCGGAAGCCAAAGCAAGGGCAATTGATAACGGCAGGGCAATAATTGCAACAATAACACCTGCAACAAGGTCCTTTGTGAACTGCTGAGCCGAATATTTTTTCATAACGGAAAAGAATTTAGGCTTAAGATAAAAGCTTTTCAATTTAAACATCCCCTTTTTTATAACAAAAAGGATTATAGTCTTTCAGAATCAAAAAGTAAAGAGTAATATTGTATAATATTACAAGTATAAAAACCAAAAAAAAATATGCATAACAACATAAAGCATATGCACATTGTGTATTCTTTTTATCTTTTTCAACAATTTTTAATAAATTTTATTTTTCTATTGTAAAAGCAATTAACTTTCTGTTATTATAAACTTGGTATAATGCCAAAAATTTAAAAAAGATTTTTATAATCAGAGAGGTTCGTTATGACAATATTTGATGTATTATCCCTCGTCGGCGGGCTTGCCCTTTTCCTTTTCGGTATGAACATTATGGGCAACTCCCTTGAAAAAAAGGCAGGCGGTCAGCTCAAGTCCATCCTTACAAAAATGACAGACAACCCCCTGAAGGGTTTTATTCTCGGATTGATTGTCACATCAATAATCCAGTCGTCCTCTGCCACAACGGTTATGGTTGTAGGCTTTGTTAACTCCGGTATTATGACTCTTCATCAGTCAATCGGAATTATAATGGGTGCAAACGTGGGTACAACAATCACCTCCTGGATTCTCTCTCTTCAGGCAGTAAACGGCAGCGGTATTATGGCCTTCTTCAAGCCTGACTCCTTTGTTCCCGTTCTTGCCCTTGTGGGCATTTACCTTCTTATGTTCACAAAAAAGACCAAGAATAAGGATACCGCTATGATTCTTCTGGGCTTTGCCACTCTTATGACAGGTATGTCAGCTATGTCTGACGCTGTGGCAGGACTTAAGGAGGTTCCCGAATTTACAAACATTCTCACTCTTTTCTCAAACCCTGTTCTTGGCGTTATTGCCGGTGCAGTTCTCACTGCAATCATTCAATCATCATCTGCATCTGTAGGTATACTGCAGGCTCTTTCAACAACCGGAGCCATTACCTTCGGTACGGCCATTCCCATTGTTATGGGTATGGCTATCGGCACCTGCATTACTGCTGTACTTTCAGCTATCGGTGCGAACAAAAACGCAAAGCGTACTACTCTGGTACACCTTTATTTCAATATCTTCGGTACGATTGCAGCCCTTGTCGTGTTCTATGGAGCAAACGCCATATTTAAATTTGACTTCTTTAACGATACAGCTAATGAGGTCGGCATTGCAGTTATTAACACCGCATATAAGGTATTCTGCGTGCTTATGTGGGCTCCCCTCATCAATGTTCTTGAAAAAATGGCTACAAAGAGCATCAGAGACACAGAAGAAAAAGAAAAATACGAAATGCTTGACGAACGTCTTCTTGCAACTCCTGCTGTTGCAGTTGACCGCTGCAAAACCGTTACGGAAACAATGGCTGAAATTTCCAAAAAGGCTATTGACGACGCTCTGTCACTGCTTACAAATTACGATGACAAGGTTGCTGAAGCTGTGCTGAAAAATGAAAGCAAGGCTGATAAGTACGAGGATAAGCTGGGCAGCTACCTTGTTAAGGTTTCATCCTATGAGCTTTCAGATGAAGACGGTGCCGAAACTGCAAAGCTTCTTCATATCATCGGTGACCTTGAAAGAATTTCCGACCACGCTGTAAATGTACTCAAATCGGCTGAGGAAATCAATGATAAGAAGCTGAACTTCTCCGGCGACTGTGAGAAGGAGCTTTCTGTTATGATTAACGCTGTTGAGGAAATCATTGCCCTTTCCTATGATGCATTCATTTCAAACGACCTTACAAAGGCTCAGCTTGTTGAACCCCTTGAGCAGGTTGTCGATGACCTTAAGGACAGCCTTAAGGCACGCCACATCAAGCGTCTTCAGAAGGGTGAATGCACAATTGAATTAGGCTTTGTTCTTACAGACCTTCTTACAAACCTTGAACGTATTTCAGACCACTGCTCAAATATTGCAGGTCTTGTTATTGAATCCTCCTTTGGTGAAATGGACCTTCACAAGTACCTCAGCAAGGTTAAAAAGGACGAGGAAGGCTTCAAGAAAACCTACGAAGCCTTCTCAGAAAAATATAATTTTACAAAGCTCTGATTGATTTTGAACAAAATATTAGATTTTATTATAGTTTTGTTAAGTCTTGACAAAACAGTTAATATTTGCTATTATTGGTTTACGGAAATATCCGATTTAACTTAGGAGGTGCAATTATGGACGCATTACAGAAAGTATTCGACACAATTCTTAAGGTTCTTGAAATCATCAAGAATTTCTTCGCAGATCTTTTCCCCCAGAAGGATGATGCAGCTGAAGACGAAACCACAGTAGCATAATTTAATTTTGAAAAAAAACAAAGCCCCTTTTCCGAAAGGGGCTTCGTTTTTTTTATTATTTTCAGTCTTCAACAATATCGCATATAATATCAACACATTCCTCATGGCCGACAACAGAGGAATCAAGGCAGATATGATAGTTTTCCGTATTACCCCATTCCCTGCCGGTGAAATACTTATAGTTAACCCTTCTCTTGCCGTCCTTATCATCAAGGCGCTTTAAGGGAGCTTTATCCGTTTCACCGTAAAGCTCAACAATTCTTTTTGCACGGTACTGCTTTGAGGCGTGGATAAACACATTAAGGCAATCCTCTCTGTCTCTAAGAATATAATCGGCACATCTGCCCACAATTACACAGTTACCCTTTTCTGCTATTTCAGCTATAATCCTGCTCTGGGTTGTCCACAGGTAGTCCGAAGCACTCATTGCACCCGAATGACCGTGGGGAACAGAGGATGAAAAAGCATAAGAAAGTATGCTTTTACCCGGTGCATATTCACCTGCATCGGCAATATAAGAAGGATCAAAGCCCGTTTCTTTAGCAACCTTTTCCACAAGCTCACTGTCATAGTATTCATAGCCTAATTTTTCAGCAACGGCTTTACCGATGCTTCTTCCGCCCGAACCGAACTGACGGCTTACGGTGATAACCTTTTTCTTCATGTAACACGCCTCCTTTGGCTTTTTATATTTTCAATTATATTATACAAGTCGGCAACAGATGTTACAATATGTATTTTACACAAATAAATTCTGCATTTTAACCATTCAGCCTTCAAAGCGTTTTTTTATGTATTCACTCACATTATCATCTCCTCTTTATTTCTTTATATTATAGCATTTTATCAAAGCTCCTTTCAAAGGACATATTTAACAGTTTTTACCCTATCATTTGTTGTGCATTTTTATATGAACATAAAACCACTATATTCCGTTTAATATAAACAGAAGACAACAAAATAAGATATATATAATAATCTGCAGATTCTCATTTTTCCAAAACGCAAAATTAGAATTTTCTTTTATGTACAAAATCACCAAATATGAACTTTTTTTAAAAAAATATTGACAATAAACGAAAATAGTAGTACAATACCCTTGAACAATAAGGGGATAGTGTCCCCATAATCAAACATTATCTACACTTTTCGAAAGGAGATACATTATGAACTGGGACGGATTCAAAGAAGTATGGGATGAATTCCTTGCATTTATGGATAGAGTAATGCAGTGGCTTATGTTCCTTTTCGGTGCAGGCGAATGGCCCCCCGAGGATTACCCCAACATCGACGACGAAACAACCGCAGCATAATAAGTCGAAAGGAGATATATTATGGATTGGCCTGTAATTGAAAAAGCATATCTTGCTCTTACAAGAATTTTCGACGGTTTCATCAACTTCCTTCTTAAGGCTTTTGGAATCGAAGAATAATTAAAATGCAACAAAACTGACCTTCGCATTTTGCGAAGGTCTTTTTTTGTTGCCTGTTAGGCTATATCACATAAAATATGACAAAATTCCTTTAAAACATATCCGATTTTTTTCTTTGTCATTGACTATTTTATATATAAAGAGTATAATGTTTTATTGAATAAAGGCAGCCTGAAGCTGCGCTGTTATCAATTAAGAAAAGGAGAATTTACTATGGATTACAAAATGATCCTCACCCCTGAAGAAGAAGCCATACTCAATGGTGCCAAGGGTGAAACAATGGCAAAGGTTATCAAAACCCTCATTATGTACGGTGAAGCTTTCGGTGCTGAAAAGCTTGTGCCCATCACATCAAAGAACAACCACCTCGTAACTTCCTTCGGTCTTAAGGTAATGTCACCTGTTTATGACCTTATGCAGACACTTCTTGATGCAGGTGTAACATCAGGTCAGAAATTCTCAGTTGACCCCAGACCCGTTGACAAGAATGTTCCCGCAAACTTCCTTCAGAAGCTTATCTTCAATAAGTTTATGTATTGCAAACAGGATTTTTACGAAAAACAGCTCAAGGATCTCGGTCTTATGGATAAGGATGCATTCACATGCACCTGCTATATGGACGAAGTAGGCAACAAGCCCAATAAGGGTGATATCCTTTCATGGGCAGAATCAAGTGCAGTTGTTTATGCAAACTCAGTTCTTGGTGCAAGATGTAACCGTAACTCAGGTATTATCGATATTATGGGATCAATCGTTGGTTATGTACCTTATTTCGGTCTTCTTACAGACGAAGGCAGAAAAGCAACATGGGTAATCAAGGTTGAAACAACAAAGAAGCCCGAAGCTCAGCTTCTCGGCTCAGCAATCGGTATGAAGGTTATGGAGGATGTTCCTTACGTAAAGGGACTTGACAAATGGATCGGCACAGAGCTCAATGATGCAGCCTGCTCATATCTCAAGGACTTCGGTGCTGCAACAGCTTCAAACGGTGCAGTCGGTCTTTATCATATCGAGGGTCTTACTCCCGAAGCAGCAGAGCTTGGTGAAAGCCTTATTGCTGACGGTGCAAAAGAATATATCATTGACGATGCAGAGCTTCAGAGAGTTAAGGATAACTATCCCGTTATCTGGAAGAACCGCGACGCTGCTCCCAAGCTTTGTTTTGTAGGCTGTCCTCATCTTTCACTCCAGCAGCTTAAGGACTGGACAGACAACATTGAAGCTGAGCTTAAAAAGAACGGCAACAAGACAGTTACTATCCCGACAGTTCTTACAGCAGCTCCCAAGGTTCTTGAAGCCTTCTACAAGACAGAATATGCAGCCCGTCTTAAAGCAACAGGTGTAATTACTTCATACATCTGTCCTCTTATGTATATGAACAATCCTCTTTGCAAGAAGATGCCCGTAATTACCTCATCAAACAAGCTTCGCACTTACACAACCTCAAGATATTACACAGATGCAGAAATTTTAAGTATGATCACAGGAGGTAAGAAATAATGAAACAGTTCAAGGGTAGAGTTATTACTCCCGGCGAAGTAACAGCTGAAGCAGTTGTTACAACTCAGGGCTTCAACACACTCGCTTCATTTCAGAACGCACTTCAGTTCGGTGACAAAGAAGTAAAATGCGGTGACCAGAACAACAGTGAGCTTTACGGCAAATCACTTCTCGGCAAGGCACTTTGCCTTCCTCAGACAATCGGTTCAACAACAGGCGGTCTTGTTCTTTACTGTGCTTGCGCACTCAAGAAGAATCCTGCTTGTATGCTCTTCTCAAACCCCATCGACTCACTTGCAGTTGCAGGTGCAGTTCTGGCTGATGTATGGGTTGACGATTGCTCAATGCCCGTTGTTGACTCTCTTGGTGACGAGTTCCTCGCTTATGTTAAGGACGGCATGAAGATTCAGATTAAAGCTGACGGCACTGTAATCGTTGACTAAAACAGTAGTCAGGAAAAATTGCTTTGCGATTTTCAGCCGTGATTGCCGACAGCTTCGGCTCAGACACAACAGAAATTTTTCAAAGAAAAAACAGGCAGATTCTGGTATAGAATCTGCCTGTTTTTTTGTAACTCTATGCTCCATAGGTTGATTTTTGAGGGTATTGTGGTATAAAATAAGCTTGCAAAGAGGTGATAAATATGAACAGTGAAAAAATCGGTGCATTTATAAAAGCACTCAGAAAAGAAAAAAATCTTACACAAAAAGACCTTGCAGAAATTCTTCAATGCACCGACAAGGCAATTTCCCGTTGGGAAACGGGCAGAGGTATACCTGAAATTTCCTTTCTTATTCCCCTTTCAAAGGCTCTCGGTATTTCCGTAAATGAGCTTTTAATGGGCGAAAAATTTCCTGAAGAGGAAATAAAAGAAAAAACAGAACAGCTTATTGTTGAAACGATCACCCACACAGATAAAAAAATAGGAGGGCTGAAAAATATGCTATATCTTCTTTTTTGTATTATACAGTTTATACTTTTCTATATTCTACCCCTTACGGGCGGCCCCACAGATGTTATGGGCATAGTTTTTCTTATGTATATAGGCACAATGGTAAACTCCTTTATTATGGGCTTGACACCTATAAAGCTCAAGCCTAAGCTTCTTTTCACCTTTGTTGTGATTCTGTTGTTTGTTCCGTCCGTATTTCTCCCATTTTTCAGCGGTGACCTTGAGGTGTTATGCCTTTATACCCCTACACTTGCCGCCTTCCACCTTGCATTTGTAATGCTGGGTGTGGGAGTAAGAAAGCTCATAGAGGTTATAAGGAAGTCTCTTGATGATTAAAAAGAAGTGGCAATGCCACTTCTTTTTTTCTTTGTGCCAGTGATGCCATAGGACGCTCCCTCAGTCGGCATTGCCGACACCTCTTTTAGAGGTGACACGACTTTCGTCGTGTCGGAGGGAGCGTAGCCGCATAAATTCTGCGGAAACAATTCCCCTTTTTCATCCGATGTTCAACGCAATTCTGCATTTATGATAGTGCTGTAATCAAATCCTTAATCACCTCAACGGGAGGCTTACCTTGAAGCTTAACGGAAATATAAGGCGAGGTTTTTGCCGCACTTATCATTGCCCTGCCACGCATTTTGTGACCGATTGCGGAAACAAATTCGGGTTTAAGTTCGTTTACAAAGGCAAGTATCATTCCGTTCTGTTGTTTGATTTCGTAAATACCTAAGTTTGCCGCATTGGCTCGCAGAAGTGCAACATCAATAAGACCCTTGACAGATGCGGGAGGCTCACCGAAGCGATCAATGAATTCGTCCATAACATCCATTGCATCCTCACCCGTCTGTATTTCGGCAATGCGCTTGTACATTCCGATTCTGTTTTTCACCGAGTCGATGTAGCTTTCGGGAATGTGAGCGTCAACGGAAATATCAACAACGCACTCCTTCTTTTCCTTGGTCGGGGTGCCCGTTTTTTCTTCGTCAATAGTTTCAGAAAGAATCTGCAAATACATATCATATCCGACGGCTTCCATATGCCCGTGCTGTTGAGCACCAAGGATATTACCTGCACCTCTTATCTCAAGGTCTCGCATAGCAATTCTGAAACCTGAGCCGAATTCGGTGAATTCTCTTATAGCAGAAAGTCTTCTGTGAGCAATTTCAGAAAGCTCACGGTTTTTGTTATAGGTAAAATAAGCAAAGGCTCGTCTGCCGCTTCTTCCCACACGGCCTCTTATCTGATGAAGCTGAGCAAGACCCATTTTGTCTGCTTCCTCAATAATAAGAGTGTTTACATTAGGCACATCGACGCCCGTTTCAATAATAGTTGTGCAAACAAGAATATCAATCTCATTTTCAAGAAGTTGACGCCACACCTCGCTGAGCTGCTCCTCATTCATCTTGCCGTGACCTATGCCGATTCTCGCATCAGGGAGGTATTTTTTTATTTTTGCCACCGTTGATTCAATACTGTCTACACGGTTGTGAAGGTAATACACCTGACCTCCACGTCTGAGCTCACGCTCCATTGCTTCTGCAAGGATTTCCATATCCTGAGCCACAACATAGGTCTGCACAGGATGCCTGCCCACGGGAGCCATTTCCAATACGGACATATCACGGATGCCCGTCATTGCCATATTTAAAGTCCTGGGAATAGGCGTTGCCGAAAGTGTGAGCACATCAACGAGCGGAAATTTTTCTTTAAGCTTTTCCTTCTGAGCCACACCGAAACGTTGCTCCTCGTCAACAATAAGAAGACCTAAATCCTTGAACTCAACGCTTTTTGCAATTATGGAATGAGTGCCAACAATAATATCTATACTGCCCCTTTTAAGGCGCTGCTTGATTTTTGTACGCTGAGCCTGAGTGCGGAAGCGTGAAAGCATTTCAATTTCAACAGGGAAGCCGTCAAAACGTTTTTTTATTGTCTGATAATGCTGAAAAGCGAGGATAGTAGTCGGCACAAGGATTGCACACTGCTTTCCGTCAGCGATACACTTAAAAGCAGCACGAAGGGCCACCTCCGTTTTACCGAAGCCCACATCGCCGCAAAGAAGGCGATCCATAGGACTGCGACGTTCCATATCACGTTTGATTTCATTTACTGCTTCAAGCTGATCCTCTGTTTCTTCAAACTCAAAACGGCGTTCAAAATCGTTCTGCATATCCATATCCTCAGAAAATGCAAAGCCCTCTGTATTGAGTCTTTTTGAATAAAGCTCTGTCAGCTCCTTTGCCATATCCTTAACGGCACTTCTCACCCTTGACTGAGTCTTTTTCCATTCGTCTGAGCCGAGACGGTTCAGCTTTACGGCCTTATCTGTGTCACCCGGAGAAACATATTTTGCAATAAGATCAAGCTGTGTAACGGGAATATAAAGCACATCGGCCCCGCGGAAGTTAAGCTTTATGAAATCCTTGATTTTTCCGCCTACGGTCATAGTTTTAATTCCGTCAAACATACCTATGCCGTGAACAGCGTGAACAACATAATCGCCCTTTGTGATTTCGTCAAGGGAGGTAAGTCCCCTGCCCGTTTTGAAGCGTTTTTTTCGTTCTGCCTTTTTCTGCAGGCCTTGTTTACCGTAAGTAAAAAGAATAAACTTTGAAAAAGCATATTCAAAGCCTGAGGATACCGTTCCGCTGACAACGGATACAGTGCCCTTAGGAAACTCTGCAGGCACAACGGGGAAGTAATGGGATTTAATCTCCTCCGTTTCAAGGTCAAAGGCAAGCTCCTTTGCACTTTTTTCCGTGCCTGCCATAATTACGGCGGTATACCCCTGCTTTAATGCAGGAGACAAATCCTCCATAAGATAAGAAAGGGTACCGTCCCAACGGGAAAGCTGACGGCAGCTTATGCTGACGAGCTCTTTAACCGGCACATCAAAGGAACCTCTTGCAAGGTTATCAACAAAAACTGCGTTCCTTTTTTCATAAATTGAAAGAAACTCATTCCATGAGAGTGCAAAACGGTCAATGCCCTTTGTGAGAATACCCTCTTCAAACATCGCTCTTACATCTTCCATAAGAAGCTGACTTGCAGTGTTGAACTTCTGCTTTACGGAAGCACTTTCGCAAACGAAAAGAAGGCTGTCCTTCATATAATCAAAAACTGTGTGAAGCTCGTCATAGGCAAGACTGAGGTATTTATCGGGAGCACCCACATGAATATAATGCTCAAGAGCATCTATATCCTCGTTTATTTTTTGCTTTGCCTTTACCGAACCTTTACCCTTAACGGTAGAGATAAAATCGGTAAGGCGATTTTTCATTTCGTCAAGGGAATCAAAAAGCACCTCCGTTGCGGGAGTGATTCTGATTTCCTTTAAATTTTCCGTTCTTCTTTGGCTTTCCTTATCAAAATATGAAATTGCATCAATGCTGTCGCCCCAGAATTCAATTCTGCAAGGATTCACTTCATTAGGTGCAAAAACATCAAGAATACCGCCACGAAGCGAGAACTGTCCCACGCCCTCAACCTGATCAGCTCTTACATAGCCGGCAGAAAGAAGGATGTTCACTATTTCGTGAGTTGATTTTTCTTCCTCAACGCAAAGACGGAGTGTTCTTTTTTTCAGCTCGTAATCAGGCAGTGTCAATTGCATTGCAGCTTCAGCACTGCAAAGCACGTATTTACATTCACCGTCAAGAATACGGGAAAGAACACCGATTCTTTTCTGCTCAAATTCGTGAGATTTATTATCGGCACTGCGGAATGAGAAATCTCTTGCAGGGTAAAGATATGCTCCGCCCGAAAGAGCATTAAGATCATCACAAAGCTTTGACGCAGTGCCCTCATCGTGGCATACAATCAACGTCGTCTTTCCTATGCTTTCGCAAAGGGCGGAAATATAATGAGCCTTATGAATCTGAGAAAGACCGATAACACCCATAGGAAGCCTTCCGCCTTCTATGGCATTTTTTATGCTTTCATATTCAATTGTACCCTTCAGAACATTGGAAAAGCCCATCATATATTTCACCTCACGCAATATTGCACCCGATAGAGCTTTATCGGGTGTGTTTATTTAAATGCAGAATTATTTTCTATTATTATATATCAGTTCAAGAAAAAAATAAAGAGGAAAATCTAAAAAATCCTATTGGCGTAAGCTTTGTCTGATTTTGACTTTATTTTTCTTTTTCAGAAACAAAGACAAGAAAAATAAAATTTTTTTAAAAAATTTTCTATAAAAAGCTGATTTGTTGCAGATTTTGTGCAACAAAAGCCGTTTTTCGGCCTTATAGTGGGAGGACTTTTTTTAAAAGCACCTGAAAAAAAACAAGAAAGGAGAAAAATCATGAAAGAACTGAACTCAAAAGAAAAGCTTTTCTGCACCTATTACAGCCTTGGCAGAAGTGCCAGAGAATCAGCGGCAAAATCAGGCTATTTATTTCCCGAAAAAAGCGGTATCAAGCTTCTTCGCCGTGAAGACATCAAAAAGGAGATTGAAAAGAACATCCGTCAGCGTAAGCAAGAAAGAAAAAATATATCCGAGGGATATTACAGACTCGCTTTCGGATGCATCTCCGATGCAATCAAGCTTCTTTTCACCGACGAAATAAACCCGTCTGAAATCGATTCTCTTGACCTTTTCAATATTGCAGAAATAAAGAAAAAGAAAGGCGGAGATATTGAGCTTAAGTTTTTCGACAGGCTTAAGGCCCTTGAAAAGCTTCAGAGCATCAGCTCCGAGTCAGAAAGTGAGGACAACTCATTTTATTCTGCAATTGAAAAAGGTGCTTCAGCTTTAAGGGAGTATCCCATTGAATAGCGGCAGATTCAGAAGCTTTTCTCCCAAACAGCTTCTTGCACTCACTTGGTGGCATGACAGCTCGCCTTATTGCAGTTTTGACGGGCTTATATGCGACGGTGCTGTAAGAAGCGGAAAAACCACATGTATGTCACTGTCCTTTGTTATGTGGAGTTTTTACCGTTTTGACGATACATCCTTTGCAATTTGCGGCAAAACCATTGCATCTTTAAAGAGAAATATAATCACCTCTCTTATCCCCAACCTTAATGCAATAGGTTTTGATTGCAGGGAAAAACTGAGTCAGAATATGATTGAAATCAGCTATAAGGACAGAACAAACAGATTTTATCTTTTCGGTGGGCGGGATGAAAGCTCAGCCTCACTGATACAAGGTATGACACTGGGAGGAATTCTTCTTGATGAGGTGGCACTTATGCCACGCTCCTTTGTTGAGCAGGGTATTGCCCGCTGTTCCTTACCCGGCTCAACCTTCTGGTTCAACTGTAACCCTGAAAATCCCATGCACTGGTTTTATGAGGAATGGATTAAAAAGGCTGAAGAAAAGAATTGCCTGTATATTCATTTTCTTATGAATGATAATCCCTCCCTTTCAAAAAAAGTAAGAGAAAGGTACGAAAAGCTATACAGCGGTGCCTTTTACGAAAGGTTTGTTCTGGGGCGATGGGTTGCAGTAGACGGACTTGTTTATGCAGATGCAGCTAACGGGAAATATATCGAAAAGCCTCCCTGTCAGAAATTTGACAAATATTATATTTCCTGTGACTACGGCACAGTGAATCCCACATCAATGGGTATCTGGGGATTACACAAGGGTGTCTGGTACCGTTTTGACGAATACTATTATTCATCACGACAGCAAGGAAGGCAGAAAACCGATGAGGAGTATTACGAGGCTTTGGAAAGCTTTGCTTCAGGAAAGAAAATTGAAGCGGTTATTGTTGATCCTTCGGCAGCCTCCTTTATTGAATGTATCCGACGGCACGGTAAATTTACAGTGATACCCGCAAAAAACGATGTGACAGACGGAATAAGAAAGGTACAGAGTGCCTTCAGAGACGGAAAAATAATTATTTCACCCAATTGCAAATCGGCAATCAGGGAGTTCTCCCTTTACCGCTGGGACGAGGGTGCAAAAAAGGATGTGCCCAAGAAAGAAAACGACCACGCTATGGATGAAATAAGATACTTTGTCTCAACCGTTCTGTTGCATCAGTATGACAGCTTTTTTGCCTTTGCAGCCCAAAGGCAGTAAAAAAAAGCAAATAAAAAGGGAAGTCAGCTTCCCGGAAAGGAGATAAGTTTGGCAATAGGAAAACGCAAAAAGGTTACCGCAGAAAAAAGCTCTGTTGCAGTTCCTCAGACAGGAAAAAACAACCACCCCTTCCACTTTCTGAGCACATACACCCCTCAGCACTATGCTGATATGAGGATTTACAGATCCCTCAGGGAAGCTATTCCCATCATTGACGCGGCTATTTTCAAAATCATACGCCTTATGGGCACCTTTGAAGTAACCTGCGACAGCGACAGAGCCACAAGCGAGCTGCGTCACTTTCTCAATAATGTAAGTGTGAATTCAACAAGAAAAGGTATGGACAGCTTTGTTTCCACCTTTCTTGAACAGCTTCTCACTTACGGTACTGCCGTTGGTGAAATGATATGTGACGGCAGAACAATCACACACCTTTATAATGCCGACCTTAAGGACATAAGCCTTAATCAGGGCGACTCTCCGCTTGATGTTACAGTCAGCACCGATGACGGCTACGGAAATTTTGTTCCCGTAAAATACCCTTCCCTCGTATTGTGGTCTGTGCTCAATCCCGAACCGGGTCAGATTTACGGAACTTCAATACTAAAAGGACTGCCCTTTGTAAGCGACATACTTCTTAAAATCTTCAACACCATAGGCATAAACTGGGAAAGAGTGGGCAATGTGCGCTTTGCCGTAACATACAAACCCTCTGACGATGCCCTTGACAAGGCCTATGCAAAAGAAAGGGCAATGCTTGTTGCCGAGGAATGGAGCAAGGCTATGAGTGACTCCTCCTCGGTCAAGGACTTTGTTTCTGTGGGTGATGTGAGTATAAAGGCAATCGGTGCCGATAATCAGATTCTTGACAGCGAAATTCCTGTTAAGGAGATGCTTGAGCAGATTGTTGCAAAATTGGGCATCCCACCCTTCCTTCTCGGTCTGAGCTGGTCCACAACGGAAAGAATGAGCCATCAGCAGGCGGACATCCTTACAAGTGAAATTGATTACTACCGCAGAGAGGTAACACCCGTAATAAGCAGGATATGTGACCTCTGGCTCAGGCTCAACGGCTTTTCGGACAGCTTTACAATCGAATGGGACAGCGTAACCTTACAGGACATCACAGAAATCGCACACAGCAGACTTTATGATGCCCAGGCAGAGAAAATACTCAACGAAATCGGAGGTGAAAGCAATGAATAACAGCCTTCCTTCAAAAGAAAAGGAGCTTGAGCTTATTAACGCACATACTACGGTACCGCTCACAGAAGATCAGGTTTTCCGCTTTACCGTTACCCTTTGCGATAACGAGATTGACCGTGACTTTGAAAGGTTCACAGATGAAGCTCTTGATGCTTTAAGCGAAATGTTCATAGGCAAAACGGGCATATGCGACCACAGTATGTGCTCAAAGGATCAGTGCTCAAGAATTTTTTACACCTTTATTGAAACAACGGATAAGAAAACCTCAACAGGCGAAACCTATAAGGCACTTAAAGCAAGAGCATACATTCTTCGCACACAGGAAACCGCTTCACTCATTGCCGAAATAGAAGGCGGTATCAAAAAGGAAGTCAGCATAAGCTGCAGTGTAAACAAAAGCACCTGCAGTATCTGCGGCGGTAATATGAAGACTCATTCCTGCAAGCACATAAAGGGCAGAAGCTACGGTAAAAAGCTGTGCTACTCCCTTCTCAGTGAGCCCACCGACGCTTATGAATGGTCCTTTGTTGCCGTGCCTGCACAGAGAAACGCCGGTGTTACAAAAAGCTTCAGAAAAAAGGAGGATACATATTTGGAAAACCCCACAGACATTATCAAATCATTAACCGCAGACTCTCTTTTATCCGACGGTGAAGTAAGTCTTCTCAAAAATTATATTGCAGAGCTTGAAAAGCTCTCAGAGGAAGCAAGAATTTACAAAAAGCACCTGACAAAGGATATTGAGCGCCTTGCACTTATTGTTATGCCCAAGGTAAACCTTAAGGCATTTATTTCATCCTGCACCACTTTGAACGCAGATGAACTCCGTGAGCTCAAGAGCGGTCTTGAAGCTCAGGTAAGCGAAAAAATTCCTACCGCACCTCAGATTAAATCTTCTGACCGTACAAAAACAAACAATAACAGTAACTTTAAAATTTAAGGAGGAAAATTATATGACATCATTTGATAACATCAGACTTGAAAAAGGTCTTTACACAACGGGTAAAAGCTTTACAGAAGCACTTGAAAGCATTGACCCCAGCGAAAATTATACAGGCACTGACCTTGAAGGTCTTGACGCATTTCAGCGTCAGCTCAAGCGTTTTGACATCAAGGTAAGCGGCAGCAACAGTGACCCCATTGAAAAGTTCTTCAAGACCTCTGACTCAGCTACTCTTTTCCCCGAATATATTTCAAGAGCTGTAAAGCAGGGCATTGACAACAACGATATTCTCAATTCAATTATTGCAACAACCACATGCATTGAAGGTCTTGACTACCGTACAATTGAGCCCTTCTCAGAGAATTCTGAAGCTGCATCTTCAGTTGTTGCCGAAGGTGCAGAAATTCCTGAAGCTACAATCAGAACCAAGGAGCATCTGATCAAGCTTCATAAAAGAGGCAGAATGCTCTCAGCCTCCTATGAAGCAATTCGTTTTCAGCGCCTTGACCTTTTCACAATTGCACTTAAGCAGATTGGCGCTTCAATTGCACGTGCCCAGCTTGAGGATGCAGTGAACACCCTCATCAACGGTGACGGTAACAATAACTCCATCAAAACCGTAGCTCCGGGTCAGAGCGATATTACATATGCTGATATTCTTAATCTCTGGCTTGCCCTTTACCCTTATAAGCTGACAACTCTTATCACCTCACCCTCAGGTCTTCACAAGCTTTTACAGCTTGATGAATTCAGCGACTCAAAGGTTTCATCCTTCAAGAGCACAGGCAAGCTTATCACACCCTTCGGAGCTGAAATTGTATGCTACGAAAACCTTGCCGAAAACACCGTAATCGGTCTTGATAAGAATTTCAGCCTTGAGAAAGTTCAGGCAGGTCCCGTTGTAACGGAATTCGATAAGCTTATCGACAGACAGATTGAAAGAGCTGCAATCACCGCAACTACCGGCTTTGCAAAAATCTTTGATGAGGCAAGTGCTCTTCTCGGCAATTCCTGATTGGAGGCTTTAATATGATTTCAGCAACCGATGTATATGCTGCTGTTAAAAATTATTCCGATGTATCTGAGGTAGCCGAAGAGCAGCTTATTCCCTGCTGTGAGGATGCCCTTGACTGGGTCGTAAGACGCCTGAGAGACGGGGTAAGCGAAACCGATCCCCTTATAACAAAGACCGCCGCCGCAATTGCTCACTTCTTCTTTTTCGTCAGGAGCCTAACTGAACCTGATAAATACGAAAGCTTTAAAGTGGGCGATATGACTGTAAGGAAAAATCCTCACAAGCTTTATGAAAGAGAAAGGGATATGAGACTTCAGGCATTAGCCGATGCCGCTCCCATTCTTAAGGACGGAGGCTTCAGCTTCTGTGGCTGTTGACTTCACACCGAGAAAGCTATTTGAACAGTTCGGCGTAGAAATGTCAATTATGATAGGCGGCGGTATGCACGAATATTTTAAAGGCTTTCTCCAACCTCTCAGATACAAAAATAAAATCTATCTCAGTGGTATTCCCACTGAGATAGGCTACGATAACTTAAGGAAATATCTGCTTGTAGCTCCGCCTGAGGTAAGGCTTGACCTTGTTGACGGAAACTCCTATATTCTGATGTTTGATCAGGCAAAATTCAGCGTTGACCACTGCGAGCAGGTATATTTTAAAGAAAAACCCTTTTATTTCTGGGCAATTGTAAGTAAGGAGGCGTAAAATGTTAGAGTCCTACGAAATTCTTCAGAATATACTTACATTAATCAACGAAGACTTAGGTCTTTCTTATCTTTGCAAGGCAATCAAGGCTTACGACACAAAAAATCTTCCTATTCCCCTTGAAATGACTTATTTCACCGTTTCATGCGAAGAAAACAATTGCTCATATTTTGAGGATGAAACAACTCAGCAGTGCATGAAAAATACCGTTACAATAAAACTCAACTGCTTTGCACCTTTAAGGCGTATTCCCTATATGTCCCACGGCATATGCGAAATTGTTGTAAAATTCATCAGCGACCATTATATGCCTGCAGTAAAAAGTGCCAGTGTTGGAGAAACACAGTACGATTCAGAGGTAAAAGCCTTTAAAGTTCCCTGCACAATAGTTCTTGAATATCTCTCCTGCCCCGGAGAAAATTCACAGAACACTGAGTTTGCCGAAACATCTTCTTATTTCTGCAAAACTCATATTTCAGATACAGCAGCTCACCTTACGGAAAAAGACCGAACATATCTTAATGCACCTTTTGTTACGGGAACCTATACCGGTGACGGCGTTGAAGACGGTAAAGCTGTCAGCTTAGGCTTCAAGCCACGGTTTGTTTTGATTTTCCGCAACGGCAGACATGCAGCCTATTACCGTGTGGAAGACGGATTCAGTACCAGCCACATTGCAATTGCAGCAGGTTCAACCGCTACAAGAGGTATATCAATCACAAGCACAGGCTTCAAGGTGTTAAATGTAACCGCAAACGAAATTACAACTCAGGTAAATCTGAAAGGTGATAAGTACACATATATAGCCTTCAGATAAAAATAGCTGTAATATTTAAAAGGGTTTCTTAGAATTTTCCATTCCTAAGAAACCCTTTGCTTATTTTGTTTGATGCTGTCTGCACTTTTCAGCCTATTTTTATATTTCGCTTTCGTAAAGCTTCTTATAAAACCCGTCCTTTAACATAAGCTCAGCGTGTGTGCCCTGCTCTTCAATGCCTTTGCTTGTAAGCACAATTATTCTTGAAGCGTTTTTAACCGTTGAAAGACGATGAGCAATTGTAAAGGTTGTTCTTCCCGTCGTAAGTTCTGCAAGGGATTTTTTAATATACTGCTCGCTTTCATTATCAAGGGCTGAGGTTGCTTCGTCCAGAACAAGCACGGGAGGATTTTTTACAAAAACTCTTGCAATACTTATTCTCTGCTTCTGACCGCCTGAAAGCATAACTCCCCTTTCACCCACATAGGTATCGTAATTCTGAGGAAGACTCATAATAAAATCGTGAGCACCGGCTTTTTTTGCCGCTTCAATTGCATCCTCTTTCCCTTTGGAGGGACAGCCGTAAAGTATATTTTCCAGCACTGTTCCCGAAAAGAGATAAACATCCTGCTGAACAACACCTACAGCATTGCGAAGAGACTCAAGAGACAGGTCATTTATATCCTTGCCGTCAAGAAGGATTCTGCCTTCTTTGAGCTCGTAAAACCTTGAAATGAGACTGCACAAGGTTGTTTTACCGCTGCCTGAGGGTCCCACAACGGCAATGTTCTCACCTTTTTCCACAGAAAGGTTGATTTGTGTTAAAACATTTCCCTTTTCCTCTTCATAGCTGAAGGTAACATTTTCAAAATCAATTCTGCCTTCAACCTGAGTCAGTGCTTCTCTGCCTTCGTATCCGCTTTCGGGCGGTATTTCCATTATTTCCCTGAAGCGTTCAACGCCGGTAACACCCTTTTCAAACTGCTCGGTAAATTCAACAATTCTTTTAATAGCCGCAATAAGCATACCGATATAAAGCAGGTAAGCCGTCATATCGGCAGCGGTGATTTTTCCCGTAATAAGGAAATATCCGCCAAGAAGAATCATAACAAGGTACATAAGGCCGTCAAAAAGGCGTACAACACAGTTGAGTCTTGCCATATACTTATATGACACGGTCTGCACCTTGCTGAGTCTTGTGCTTTCACTATTAAACTTTTCTCTTTCGATATTTTCATTGCCGAAGCTTTTTACAACTCTTATCCCCAAAAGGGTGGTTTCCGTCTGAGCGTTTACATCACCTGAGATTTCTCTTCTTTCCTTGAATGCAGAACGCATTTTACGCCTGAAATAAAGGGAGCCGAAGAAGATAAGAGGCACGGCAATAAAGGTTGAAACGGTTAAAAGCGGATTAATGCTCGTCAGCACTGCAAAGCTCACCGTCACCTTAAGCCCTGCAATAAAAAATTCCTCTGGGCAATGGTGGGAAAATTCGGAAATATCAAAAAGGTCCGTTGTGATTCTTGACATAAGCTGACCGATTTTCGTCTTATCAAAATAAGAAAAGGGCACCGTAAGAAGATGAGAAAAAAGGTCCTCACGCATATCCTTTTCTATTTTAACGCCCATACCGTGGCCGATATAGGTCATATAATAGCCCGCCGCCATATCAATAAGCTTTAAAACAGCATAAAGGCCTGCCATTGAAAGCACAAGCTTTAAGGTAAGGCGTGATAAATCTGTGGTGGCAATGGATGTGATTTCCCTTACTATCATCGGGAGCACAAGCTCACAGCCCGTGGTAAGCCCAGCACAGATAAGGTCAAGAATAAGAATTTTTCTGTGCTTTACAAAATAGGGTATGAACCATTTTTTCATCATACCTTTGTTGTTCTTTTTCATTTTATGCACCTTCATAAATTGGGATTTGTTTAACAGTTTTCTGAAATCCACTTTCTTGCCCAGACAAACAATGTATCGGACATCGGAATAAAATCTACCGTTCCATCCTTTTTCATGCTTAAAAATGTATTGATAACTGCTTGTTCATCGGACATTGCGAATGCGAGTAATTCTTCTTGATGTTTAATATAGCTCCCGGTTTGCTTAAAGACAATTGCCTGCACGACAAAAGAAGCTGATTTATATAACGATCGCAAAATATCGACGCTTTTTTCATGGAGCATATTGTGAACACATCCGTGATATATATTACAAGCACCAATTTTAATTGCTCTGTTCAAAGTGCTTTCGTCAATAGCCGCCATCACCTCGTCAAGGCTTCCTTTGATTGGTGTGGTATCATAACAAAACTGAAACAGGTCAGATGGCTCCCAATTCATAATTTCCCTTTTGCCTGAAAGGAAACCGCAAATCAATTCTCTGTGAGGAAGACTATCCAACAGTGCGTTATAATTTTGAATGTCCTTGGCAGACAATTCATCCAAAATTACAACAATATCGATGTCACTTGTTTCTGTTGCTTCACCACGGCCATAACTGCCCTGCAAGCCAACAAACCATACACGCTTTCCAAAATTCTTATTTAATGCCTGCAGGAAGGTTTGCATCCAAATAGTAATATCTATCATTTTAATCACCTCGGCAAATTCCAATTTATCTAATTAACTCTCTGAAAACCCTTGATTTTACTGGATTTTTCAGCAGTTTCATACTCATATTTAATGTATTTTCCCTTGTTTTTGCCCTTATGAGCGAAAACAAGGGAAAGTTTTGTTTTTAGCCGCCGACTACCTTGTCGAGCAGTCTTGCGGAAGTACGCTTCGCTTCCCTTGTAGCGTGAGCATACACATTCATTGTGGTACTTACATCGGCGTGACCTAAAAGCTCCTGCACATCCTTCGGTGCTGCTCCGTTGGAGAGCAGATTACTTGTGAATGTGTGGCGGAGTTGGTGGAAATGAAAGCCATCCAAACCCTCTACTTTTTGCTTTGCCCTTTTGCACATATTTCCAACCGTACTTGGAGATTCGTATGCTCCATCCGGTCTAAGGCATACAAAGGATATTTCTTTGTAGCCTTCGGGAACTTCTTCCGTTCTCGGTAAGCTGTAAACCTCATAATAGGTGCGGTCTTTTTCTTTGACTTCGCAGTAATAATTGAGGCTGTATAGCTCGCTATATTTGAAACGGTTTTTGTGCTGTTCGGCTTTGGCAGTTCGTAGAATTGCCGCCAGCGTGTCGCAGAAGTCCACTGTGCGGATCTTCTTGCGTTTGGTAGCTCCTATTTCGGTTTTGTGCCTTGTCCCGTTGTATCGCATACTGCGGCGTACCGTAAGGTACTGCTTTTCAAGATTTATGTCCTGCCAAGTTAATCCGCAAACCTCGCCAATGCGAAGTCCTGTGTAGTAAGCGATCTGTATGGGGAGTAGTGCAGGGTTATCCTTTGCTTTCAGAAAATCCTCAAGCCTTAGATACTGTTCGTGAGTTAGCGTTGGTGTGGAAGTTGTTTCGCCATCTTCATCCGAAAACAGTTCGTATTTTTCCTTTTTCCCTCGCCATACAACATACTGCATCGGGTTAAAGGATATTAACCTTTTTGGGAATACCGCAAAGCGGAACGCTCCTTGCAGAACGGCGGAGAACAATCGCAAGTAACCCTTGCTGAGTGCCTTTGCTGTTGTGCCGTCTGGATTTGTCCCGCCGAAGCTGAGAAAATCCATAAACGCCTGCAAATGGTCGGCGGTCACGCTTTTCAGTTTTCTGTTGCCAATGGGGCACTGCTTAATACGATTGACCGTACCTTGATACGCCATAACCGTACCGTTGCTCAGATTGCTCGGTTTCAGTTCTTCTTCCACCCACATATCGAGCAACATTCCCACCGTTGCGTTTTCGGATTTTGCTACGAATTTCTTTTCTTCGTAATCTTCCATTGCCTTGCGGAGCAGGGCTTCCGTTTCGCTCTTGCTTTCCGTACCCGCAAACTCTCGCTGTACCTGTTTTCCGCTTTCATCTTCGATATAAAAGCGGTAGTACCACTTTTTGCCTTTCTTTCTTACAGAACCTTTTGCCATAGATAAAATTTCTCCTTTCTATCCGTGGCAATCGGGACTGTGACATATGGTGTGCGTAAAGTAAATAGTGTCACTTCTGCCGATTGTTTTCAATCGGCATTTTTATTGTCAAGGTGCCACGGAATTATTCTTTTCAGATAGCCTTTCTTCGGCTTCTGTCACTATCCCGAAGAGATCGCCCATCTTTACAGCGGTACGACCTTCATCGTAGATATGTAAAATCCCGTCAAGAAATCGTTTCATATCTTCGATAGGTAATTCCATTTCTTTGCGATAGACTCTTTCGGTTATCGCTCCCGACTCAATAGCATACCGCATAAGCGACTGCTTCAATCCTTCATCCTCTGCCACACGGTCAACCTCTGCCATGGCATCGGCAAAGTGATGGCAAAGCACAGAGTATAAATCAATTAGCTTTCCGAGAAATGATGTAAGCAACTGTTGGTGCGGCTCTCCCTTTACGGTGGAAGATACCGTATCAAGATATTTCTTGATGTGTTGCTCAATGTCCTTTTGGCAGAGTGTATAGGTATCGTATTCCTTATCATCGGAAAGACCTGTCAGCCATTCGGGAGTGGTAAGAAGTGCCTCGGCAAGACCGTTGATAATCATTGTTCGCTTCGGATCAACGCCGTCTGCTTCATACCTTTGAATGGTGGACTTGTTTACACCGATACGCTTGCCAAGCTCCGGCATAGAAAGTTTAAGTTCTATTCTACGCTCTTTAATGCGTTCCCCGACTTGTTTTGGGGTAAACATTGTTTCTTCTTTCAAGGTATTCACCTCCTGTTTGAGTATAGTATAGCACAAACAAACTCAATTTGCAACCCTTATTTGCAAAAAATATTAAAAATAATTCTTAAAAGGTTGCAAAATGGGTTGACAAGTGATAGCAAAATAAGTATAATGATAATACCAAAGTTGCATTTTGAGTATTTATGAAAGGAGAACAACACTATGAACGCAATCAAAATGGGAATGACAATCGAAGAAGCGGCAGAAACCAGCGGCATCGGCAGGAACACAATGCGAAAGTTGGTGGACTGGGGCAAGCTGCCTGTTCTGAAGGTCGGGCGTAAAACCATTATCCGCAGGGATACCTTAGAGCGTTTTATGACCGTCAATCAGGGCAGAAACCTACTGTGTCAGGATGATGTCCGCAAGGTAGAGTAAACCGTTCTCAAAGCCCTCGGCGTTTGAGAGCGAAATACACCCCTCGCACAAATCTACGATTTGTTCAAGAGGTATTTCGCCCTTGCAGGGAGCCTGTATCACAGCTTGTCGGCATACACCGCCGCTATGATACAGAGAAAATTGCCACCGCAATTTTCAATGGCTGTCCCGTCAGCTTTTGCCGCCGAAACAGCCGCAACCGACAAGTCGGTTGCAAAATGAGAACGCACCTTTACAACACAGAACGGAGATGATTTATGACACGCCACAGCTTTATTCAGATGTCAAAGCTGTCCAATGTCAAGGGAAGAATATCGTATATTACAAGCCACGCAAGACAGGAAAACCTCTATGCCACCTACCGCACCGCAGACAATGTCTTTTGGGGCAACCTCGCAAGGGAATGTCAGCAGGAGTTCAGGCGAAGCGGAGCAGACGGAAAGTGTATCGAAGCAAGGGAACTAATAATCGCCTTGCCCGAAGTTTACACCACCTATGAGCCGCAACAGGTACTCGAAGATTTCACAGAGGAATTTCGCAGACGGTACGATGTGGAATGTGTATCGGCTCTCCACCACAACAAGAGAAAGACCAATTACCACATCCACCTCATATTCAGCGAACGGCGGTTACTTGCCGAGCCGGATATAAAGATCGCCACCCGAAGCGTATTCTATGATGAAACAGGCAAGCGGGTACGCACCAAGAAAGAGATAACCGATGAAAGCGGCAAAGTCCGTGAGAGCTGCACCGTTATCCCGAAAGGTGGCGTTTATGAACAGCACCTTTTCACCGTAAAGGATGACCGTTTCAAAAGCGACCCTTTTCTTCGGGAAGTAAAGGAAATCTATACCGCCCTTATCAATCGGCATATCTCCGATCCCGAACAGCACCTAAAGGTGTTCAATCCCGACAGTATCTATCTGCCGACCAAGAAGATCGGCAAGAACAATCCCAAAGCCGCAGAAATTGAAGCCGACAATGCCGCAAGGCAGGAATGGAACAGAACGGCGGATATGGCACTCATATCGGGAATTGAGGAAACAAAGATACTGGAAATCAAGAAAGAGGAGATCCACCAAAAAGCAAGTCAGTCCATTAAAGCGAATGGATGGCTGCCCAACCTATTCCGCAGTATCGTAAGCAAGGCAAAGGAATTTTTGCAGAACTTAATACGGCAGACGGCGTTACCGCCAAAGCCGGTACTCAATATGGATATGGCAGAGTTCCGTACAATGCAGAAGCTGATGATACGGGTACAGGACAGGGCGAGAGAAATCCGCAGCTTGCAGGATGAAGTACCCAAGTTAAAGGTACAGCTTGCCGAAACAAAGGGTATTTTCAAGAGCAAGGAGCGAAAGGCGTTAGAAACACAGATACAGCAGACGGAAACCAAAATCTCCGCTATGCTGGCAGAATTACCCGATATTCTTAAAAGTGACGGTTATCCTGATGTGCAGGCATTTATGGCAACCTACCGCAAAGCAGAAGCTGTAGTTGAAAACTATAACCGAGAGCTTGCCGAATGGGAACGCAAAATCAAAGAAAGCCGCAGACCCGCCGAAAAAGAACGGTATGCACCGCCTGAAAGAGAAAGTGTCCGTGACCAGCTCAGACGGTTACAGGCAGAGGGCAAGCAGAAAACCAAGCACCGATCCCGTGACAGAGAAAGATAGCTTTAACACCGAAAACAACACCGCAGGGCAGTACCCCTGCCTTGCGGGATTACATACATTTTGACAGAAAAAACCCCCTGCAAGATTTTGAAGTCTTGCAGGGGGTCATTCAATCAATGTCAAATCAATCGTTTATAGTAGTTGTGACTTTTCTTTTAACGTCGTCTTTTATATAGCAAAACACGGCGATACTTATCAGTACCACCGTGTTCGCTTGTAGTCGTCGATGGATCGGCGGCTTATGTGTCAAATCTACTATAATATAATCTATTAGTGTCTGTATCAAAAATAGCGATGACAAAATTAAAGGAATGTCGGTCAAGAACATTTGTATCATCAAAATGGTCTGTGCTTTCGCTATGTCTATGGAGATTGTACTTCTACTTTCAAGGTGAGAAGTACCGTTGCACTGGCAGAAATTTTTTTAACTGGTTTCCTGCCGTTCTCTGATATGCTATGTATTGATAAATTTTGCTTCGTATGAGCAGATAGATAACTGCCCGAA
>JAXJQQ010000178.1:0-10544 GCA_036311065.1 Acutalibacteraceae bacterium
CCCTCGTATTCGTCAAATGAGTAGTTATCCTTAAAATAACCGTTTACTTTGCCCTTTGCCTTGCAGAGTATCTCGGTACCGTTAAGGCTGAATGAGGTGATGTTTGTTTTTTCTGTTTTTTCTTCGTATACAGTGTTCAGAAGATAGATTGTACTGTCACTGCAGTAGATTTCTCTTGTGTTGCCTAAAACTGCAACTGATGTAGCCTTGTCCGTTTTGGTTGTATCAAGGGCGGTTATGACAGTATAGGTGGTTGAGTCATCCTCAAAGTGATAAATGCAGTCACAACTGATCTTTTCTCCGTTTACTGAAGGTACAGCCCTTTCACCGGCCTGCTTTTCACTTTCGGCAACAACACTGTAGCAGGAGATTGTGTAAAGCACGTTGCCGATTTTTCTTGAATTGCGGAATCCACCGTTCTGACTGTGGGAATTGACCTTTTTTGGTGTGGCTCTGTCACTGATATCGTAAATATCTGCTCTTGTTTCGTCACCCGAGCCGTAATAATCACTGTTATCAGTATCTGCGATATATATTACTGTGAGAATATCTCCCGTAACATAAATTTCCTCAATGTGCACCTCGGTCTTGCTGCCAATATCAACAGTTGAAATATGCTCCATAGTCTCAGTGTCGACTATCTTAACCTTTGCCGTATCTGAGCCGTAAGAGGAAGCAATATAAATATATCTTCCGTCGTTTTTCAGTATATCACCCTCGTCAACGCCGACGGTCTGCACATTTGTTGTGCCGAACTCTGAAGAATTGTTTGCTGTGCCAGTGGGTGCATTCATTGCTGCTGCGACAGTTGTAGCTACAACTGCGTTTTCAGCCTTTACTCCGTCAGCTCCGATTGCCACATCTTCGGCATAATTGAAAACATAACTGAAAAAGCCCTTGCCGTTTTTGTCCTTATACAGCTTTTTAAAACGCTTCTGTATTTCCTCTGTGCTTTCAAATTTGTAAACGCCTTCGGGCAGGAAGAGGTCATCCTCATTCTTTTGCTCTGCATTTTCAAAGGTTGCACTTTGCGTAATAATATTTACATCGTTCTGCACTTCGTTCGGAAGTCTGAAAAAGCCCTGCTTACCGAGGACTACCGCAATAACAATTATTACTGCAAAAACAGCGGCAACTGCTTCGGCACCAAAGGCAAATGACCTTTTCTTTTCCTGCACGGTGTTTTCCTGTTTTATTCTTTTCATAATATTTTCCTTTGAAAGGCTTTCGGGCGTTTCGGGGCATTGCCTGAAGCGACCCTGAAGCCCGTTCATTATTTCATTATAATCTTTCATAATTTACCTCACATAGACAGCATAGTTCTGAGTTTACCCGTTGTTCTTGAAATTTTTGAGCGCACTGTTGCGTCCTTTATTCCTGTAATTTCACTTATTTCCTTAGAAGTATATCCACAGGTGAAATAAAGGATTATTATTTCTCTTTCTTCGTCCGAAAGGCTTTTCAGGGCACTTTTTAAAGCGATGCTTTCGTTTGTGTCACCTGAATAATATGTAAGTGACTGATGCTCCGATAATTCACTGCTTTTAGCCGCAAGAGCCTTTTCTTTCTGTGCGGCCTTGCACTCATTGTAAAGAATTTTAAAAAGCCAGGATTTGAATGCTGACGCTTTTTTCAGCTGCGGGATTTTCTGAAAGGCGATAAGTGCCGCTTCACTCACTGCATCCTCTGCAAGGCTGACACTGCCCGTATAGTAGTATGCAAAACGGAACATATCGTCTTTAAAAATACTGTAAAGCTCGCCAAAAGAGTCGGCATCACCCTTTTGTGCTTTTCTGACCAGATCGTTAGTAATTTTTGAGCTCATAAATTTATCACCGTCCGTTCACCTTATTAGATGAGGAAAATTAAGGTTTTGTTGCATCTATTTTACTAAAACTTCTCTCTTTTTACAATATTAAAAGATATTTTCGGGCAAATACTAATAATGAGGTGATAAAAATGGAGAAAAAGAAAAGTCAGCGCCACTCACACAGAGATAACAAGGCAACTGATAAAAATATTGATTCGGATAAGTTTCTGAGAAAAAATGAGGATATACCCACTTCAAAGCTTCCGGGTAATATTCAGTCTGATGTTCTTGGCTCTTATACGGGTGTTCCCGAGGATGCGGATAACATTCCCGTTCAGGATGCAGATGACTTATAAAAAAATATCAGAGGTTTTACCTCTGATGTTTTTTTATCCTCTTTTGATTTTGTGGGTTGTTGTTTTGCTGAACTCAGTTTCCCTGAGAACAAAACGGTTGATTCTTTTATAAGCGGGCAGCTTTTTGTTTGTGCTTCTGATAGCTTCACACAGTATATCAAGAACATCGTTTTCTGTCGGTGTGTCTTTTTTCAGCTTCAGCTTTATTTTGTCATAATCAGGAAGAATTTCTGCCGTGATTACATTGTCCTGTTTTGAATAAACAATACATTCCCTGACTGTCGGATTTCTGTAAAGCATAAGCTCCAGCTCTTCGGGGTAAATGTTTTTACCCGTGCTTGTTACAATTATGTTTTTACTTCTGCCCGTAAGGTGGTAATTTCCGCTTTTATCAATATAACCCAGGTCACCGGTGTTGAACCAGCCGTTTTTGAGTACCCTTTGGGTTTCATCTTCATTTTTATAATATCCCTTCATAACCATCGGACCCTTGACATGTATTTCACCTATTCCGTTTTCATCCTTGTTTTCAATTTTTACTTCAACGCCCGTCACAGGCTTTCCTACGGAGTCTGTTGTTCTGTCATTGTCGGAATTACATATTACAATAGGTGAGCACTCGGTAAGTCCGTAGCCTATTATTACGGGAATACCGAACAGCTCAAAGTCTTCTGCAACATTCTTTTTAAGTGACGCGGCACCGACTATGATTTTTCTGAGTCTTCCGCCGAAAAGTGCGTGAACCTCTTCAAAAATCTTTTTCCTTTTATCATCATTCAGGGCCGCTGAAACAAGTGACAGAAGCTTGATTTTTTTCTGCTTACCTTCTTCTTGTGTTTTTTCTGTAATTCTTCTGTGAATCTTTTCAAGTATCAGCGGAACGGAAACAAATACTGTCGGCTTATACTGTGCAAAATCATAAACAAGGTATCTGAAGCCCTTGCTGAAGCTTATGCAGCCGCCCTTGTAAATCATCATCAGAAAAGCAATGGCTTCATAGGTGTGGTGCAAGGGGAGAACTGAAAGGCTTACATCGTTTTCATTTACCTCAACGCTGTGTGTCACTGCCTTAAGGTCGGAATACAGATTTCTGTTTGAAAGCATAACACCCTTGGACACTCCCGTTGTGCCTGAGGTAAAAAGCAGAACTGCAAGCTCGTCGGAATTTATCTGCTCACATGACGGTAAAGTGTAGCCTTGTGCTAAAAGCTCATATCCTCTTTGCAAAAGAAATTTCAGGGGAATAAGGCTGTCCTTTTCTCTTTCTTCACAACCTATCAGAATCGGCTTTTTTTCTATGGAATGAATAACGGAAAGAATTTTCTTTGCACTGCGGTTATCGCAGATAACGGCATCAATTCCACCCATATTCAATATGTTGGATAGTTCCTCAGCACTGAGTTCTTTATCAGTTGGAACAACAACGCCTACCCCGGATAATACTGCCATATAACTGAGACACCATTCGTAGGAATTTTTTGCGCAAATAGCAATCTTTTTGTTTTTCAGGTTAAGAATACCTAAAAGTGCCGTAGCAAGAGCGTCGGCATCACTCTTGAATTTTTTATATTTAACAGGAAAAACACCTTGCCCTGTATTTAAAAGAAAAGCATCTCTGTCAGCGTATTTTTCTGCACTTTCAATCAGCATACCGCGTAATGTTTCGTGACTGTTACCGTAAGACATATTATCACCTACAAAAAAATATATACTAATATTATTGCAAGGGTGAACAGGCTTATACCACAAAAAAGCGTTACTGCTTTTTGCAGTAACGCTTTTTTATCATTTGATTATTTTTTTCCCTTCTTTTCCTTTTCAACCTTGTTAAGAAGGAATTCACGGAGAATCTGACGGTTTTCTTCCTCGTCAAATTTTATAACATAAGAGCCGTTTACATAAGAGTCTCTCCAAGTGCCGTCAGCAGGCATCTGCTGCTGAACAATATCGTATCTTATATACCTGAGCAGAGCATTCACTCCAAGTGAAAGAAGCTCGTTTCTTCCTATATCCGTTGAAATGTTGGGCACAACCTGCTCAACAAGGTTCAGAAGGTCGGGGATACTTGTTTTTGTTGCTTTTTTGATAATTGCTGAAATAACCTTTCTTTGTCTTTCGGTACGCTTGAAGTCATTGTCAAGGTAACGTATTCTGCAATACCATAAAGCAACCTTACCGTTCATTTTGTTTTTGCCGGCCTTGATGTAAGGAATCTTGACATCCTCACGCATATACTTCGCTTCCTTTTCCGTAACATCAATTGTTACACCGCCCAGAAGGTCAACTATCTGCTCAAAGCTTGTAAAGTCAATCATAACATAATTGTCAATGTCAACTCCGTAGTTATATTCAACGGTATCAATTGTCGCCTGAGCACCGCCGGTGCTGAAGGAAGCGTTTATTTTTGAATTTCTTTCAAGGTAGGGGATATAAACATAGCTGTCACGAAGAAAGGAGGTCAGCTTAATCTGTCTGTGCTTTTTATCAATAGAAAAAAGAATCATCGTATCCGAACGCTGACCCGAAACATCGCCTCTGGCATCGCTGCCTATGAATAGGATGTTTTTGATTGAAGGCTCGGACACAGCTGAGGAGCTGAGAAATCGGTTTTCCTTAATGCTGTCGTCGTAGCCCAAATTACCGAGAATGGAATATCCGTAGCCGAAAAGGGCGAGAATAACAACAGCAAAAACGCTGAGGATAATAGCCGTAATTTTAAGCTTGACTGATGAATTCTTTTTTTTCTTAACAGGAATAGCCCTCTGCGGTGCCTGATGCTTTGGTGCATAAGATTGATTCGGGCTCTGAGGTGCTCTTCGGGGCACAGTGTGCTGAGGAGAAGTCACCCTCTGACCTGTAGGAGTGCGTCTGTCGGCTGAAGGTCGGGTGTGAGCACTGTCCTGATAGTAACGGGGGCTGTTACTGCCGCTTGTGTGAGGTGAATGGCTGTAGGAATCAAGGTGTGTGCCGCTGCCGGTTCTTCTTGCAACGGGTTTTCCGTGGGGAGTTCGGTCAATTCCGTATGTTGTGCGTGGCGGAATATAAGGTGTGGAGTCACTGATTGATTCCTCATAATTGTCAGGCTCGTATTTATAGGCTCTGTCAAGCAGCTCGTTAAAATCGTCGGGGTGCATGGTATTTTCTTTGTTGTCACGCTTTCCTTCAGAAATCATAGAGTGTGAGCCTGACTTTTCTTTTTTAAAATCAAGCTCAAATTCTTCGTCAAAATAATCCGCTTCAAGAAAGTCGTCGGAATTGCTGCTGTCAGAATATATATCGCGCTTTTTCTTGTCTGAAAAATAAATATCGTCCATAAAATCCTCCGTAAAGAGTATATTATTTATTATTTTACCTCAAAACGCACAAATTCGCAATAGTTTTAAGTAAATTGTAAGGTTTGACTTTTCTGAAAAAAGATGTATAATATGAAAAGAGTGAATTGGGCAGTCGCGGACCTGGTTTTCAGGGATGAGGAAAGTCCGAGCTTCATACAGCAGGGTAACGGTTAACGACCGCCGAGGGCGACCTTAGGGAAAGTGCAACAGAAATAAACCGCCGTATTTTGCGGTAAGGATGGAAAGGCGAGGTAAGAGCTCACCGGCACACAGGAGACTGTGTGGCCATGTAAACCCTACCCGAAGCAACACCGACTGTAGAATGCATCAGCTGGATGCGAAAACGAAGGGTGGCTTGAGCGACGGAGCAATCCGCCGCCTAGATAGATGATTGCCTTAAATGACAGAACTCGGCTTACAGATTCACTCTCTTTTTTCGGTATCGGTACACTGATACCGACTTTTTTTATTCCTGAACTAAAAAAAGTTAATTTATCATTGATTTTTATTTTTTATTATTGTATAATCAAAAAAGTAAAAAATCCAAGTTTATTTCAAAGGAGAAAAATATTATGTCAAAACTCAATCAGATCGACAAAGCAGCAGAAAGCAAGGGTAGCCTTCTTGTAACAATCTGGCAGTTCGTTAAGTTCATCGTTGTAAGCCTTCTTGCAATGATTGTTCAGTTCGTTCTTCTTAACACTCTTCAGCTCATCCCTGCAATCAAGGACCTTTATACAACCGAATTCAACTGGCTCTTCTTCGCTTATCCCGTTGCTGTCGGTGGCCTGGGTTACTTTATCGTAAGTAATGTTGCAAACATCGTAGCTCAGATTGTTGCTTTCTTTGTAAATAAGGAAAAGACCTTCAATTCAGGCGCAAACGTTGCTGTTGCTCTTCCTATCTACATAGCATTCACAATCGGTCTTATCATTTTCTCAGCATGGCTTAACCCCACTTTAAAGGATGTATTTGTAGGTATGAATCTTAATGAAGCGGCAGCAAAGAACATTGCCACAATGATTTGCTCCGCTGTTCAGTTCTTCCTTTACTTCCCCGTTGATAAGATTCTTTTCAAAAAGCCCAAGGAAGAGAAGGAAGCAAAATAAAAAAACAAAAAGAGCTGTTGTTTCAACAGCTCTTTTAAATCTATATTGAAATTTGTTATATATCAGCTTTCTGAAAGTCTGTACCGTTCCAGAGGTAAACATTAACTTTTTTTCCTGCTTTTTTGCTTTCCTTTATCATATAGTATGCACCGCGGCTTTTTCCGTCCCAGAACACGTAAATTACATCAGAAAGGCGGATTATCCAGTCATTTCTTCTTAAGGGTGCACTTCTTCCGTAAAGGCTGTATTCGGGCAGGATTTCCATAATCTGCACCTTGTGCCTCAGAGCATATTCCCGGGCACTACGGTCAATTCCTCTTGCACCGCCCGAAATTATCTGAGTTGCGTTTTTTGGAATAATACCCTCAGGTATGGGTACATCAAGACTGCGTGAGCCTGCAATTGCAATTTTCATTTTTTCACCTCAATCAGTGGTATAATATCACAACAGGGGCAATAATTCAATAACAACCCGTACAAAATACTATTAAAATTTATCCTGAAAGGATGATTGTTTAATGTTTGAAATAAAGCATATCAAGGGTAACACATATTATTATGAAGCCTTTACTAATGTTGGTATATATAAGCTTAATGAAAATGAAGCGGTCCTTATTGACGCTTGTGACCATAAAAGAATGGCAAAAGGGCTTAATAAACAGCTTGCTGCAATGGGTCTTAAGGTAAAAATGATTATAAATACCCACAGTCATTTTGATCACATATGCGGAAACAGTTATTTTTACGGTGAATACGGCTGTAAGCTGCTTTCAACCGAAAAGGAGCAGAACTTTATTGCATATCCGTCTCTTGAGTGTGAGTTTTATTATAACGGTATAAGTACGGATAAAGCCAAAAATCCTTCCTTTACGGGTGAGCCCTCCGCAACCGAAATAATATCGGAAGATAATATACCTGAAGGCTTTGAAATAATACCCTTACCGGGTCACAGCTTTGAAATGGTGGGTGTGAAAACTCCCGATAATGTTGTTTTTCTTGCCGATGCAATTCTTTCAAAGCCCACCTGGGACGAATACAAGTTTCCGTTTTTCTATAATGTTAATGAATCACTCACTACTATGAAAACGGTTAAGGGAATAAAAGCGGATTATTATCTTCCGTCACATACAGGTCTTGTTGAAGATATCATAGAGCTTGCTGATTACAATATAGAAAAGCTGCAGGAGAAAAAGGAGCTTGTTTATTCCCTTTGCGAGGGAAAAGGCTTTGATGATCTTTTCAAGGCAATTATGGAAAGCGAGAAGCTGAGAATAAGAACGGATAAATATTCCTCATATGCAATTATGGTCCGTAACATTTTGCAAGCACTTGTTGAAGATGACAGAATACACGGTGTACTTGAAGACAATGTATATGTATACCACATAAAATAATGGATTTAAAAAGCAACTTTTTAATTTTTTTCAAAAAAGTTGCTTTTTTCTATTGACTTTTTTTAGCAATGATAGTATATTTGTGTCAGAGGTTAGCACTCGACGCATAAGAGTGCTAAAATCAAAAGATGTTAAAGTGAGGTGAGAAGATATGGAGCTCGGAAAGAGAAAAGAGATGATACTTGCCGCTATTGTTGAGCAATACATCAAATCAGGAGAGCCTATAGGCTCAAAGCTTATTATGCAGTCTCTTCCTATTTCTGTTTCTTCCGCCACAATAAGAAATGAAATGAGCGACCTTCACGAGCTTGGTCTTCTTGAACAGCCTCATACCTCGGCAGGCAGAATTCCTTCTCAGGCAGGCTACAGATATTATGTAGATAAGCTGATGAACAAGGATATTCTTTCCGAAGAGGAAAGAAAAATGATAAAATCCGAGCTTGAGCGGTCAATCGGTAATCCCGATAAGCTATTAGAAAAAGCAGGGGAGATGCTTGCAAAAATTACGGGCTGTGCCGCCGTTGCAACAACGCCTACCGATGAAGGTGCAACAATAAAGCATATTGAGCTTATGCCCGTCGGAACAAGAATAGCAATGGTTGTTATGATGACATCTTCCGGTATCATCAAAAACGGAATCTGCCGCACGGAAACAGAGCTTACACCTGAAATGGTGCAGAACTTTTACGATATAGTAAACGAATGTTTCATCGGTCATCCCGTTTCTGATGTGGGCACTGTAATGATTCAGACCCTTGTGG
Organism: Acutalibacteraceae bacterium; assembly: GCA_036311065.1. Classification (GTDB taxonomy): domain Bacteria; phylum Bacillota; class Clostridia; order Oscillospirales; family Acutalibacteraceae; genus UBA6857. The sequence goes on from JAXJQQ010000178.1 coordinate 8,766, forward strand.
CTTCCCTCGGAATGAACGCACTTTCAATGTCGCCCTTGTTCGTAGTTCTTGCCGATATCGCAAATCAGGCACTTCAGGCTGAAATCCGTCTTGAAGGTGAACAGAATCTTCTTCATCACAGAGAGTTCGGTAACAGCATATACGATATGATGCAGTTCTTTGATGAAAAGGATAAGCTTGAAAGAGCAATATCAAGGGATAAAAGCGGACTGCAGGTTATTATCGGACGTGAAAATATGTACCGTCAGCTTGAAAATTCAAGCATGATAATTTCACGTTATTCCATCGGCGGTCACGACGGAGGTGCAATCGGAATAATAGGCCCTACACGACTTGACTATGCAAAGCTGATACCGAGTATCGAGTATCTTACAGACCTTCTCGGTCAGCTTTTAACAGATACATTTGAAGAATAAATGAGGTGACAAAATGGCCAAAAGCAAAAAGACAGAAAACGAAGAAATCAAAGAAGAAGTAAAACCTGAAGAAGCTCAGCAAGAACCCCCTTCAAAAGAAGAAGAGCTCACAAAAGAGCTTGCCGCAGCCAAGGAAGCACATATCAGAACTCTTGCAGAGTACGATAATTACAGAAAGCGTACTGCTAAGGAAAAGGAAGGCATTTACGGTGATGCAAAGGCAGACTGTATGAAATCCCTTTTGGGTGTTCTTGATAATTTTGACAGAGCTTTAAGTGTTGATTCTTCCGATTTTGAATCCTATAAGAAGGGCGTTGAAATGATATACACAAACTTCTATGAGATTCTTAAATCCCTCGGTGTTGAAGCCTTCGGTGAAGCAGGGGAGACCTTTGACCCGAACTTCCACAACGGTGTAATGCATATTGAGGATGAAGCACTCGGCGAAAACGTAATCGCTCAGGTTTTCTCAAAGGGTTATAAATTAGGAGACAGAGTTCTCCGTCCAGCAATGGTACAGGTTGCTAATTAAAGTAGTAAGCAGCAAGTAGTAAGTAGTCAGTAAAATGCTCTTCGGGCATTTAAAATATTAAAAGAACCAATATAATATAAATTACTTGGAGGTAACAAATTATGGCAAAGATTATCGGTATTGACTTAGGTACAACAAACTCATGCGTAGCAGTTATTGAAGGCGGCGAGCCCGTTGTTATTGCTAACGCAGAAGGCGCAAGAACAACTCCTTCCGTTGTTGCTTTTTCAAAAACAGGCGAAAGAATGGTAGGTCAGGTTGCAAAGCGTCAGGCAGTTACAAACCCCGACAGAACAATTGCTTCAATCAAGCGTCAGATGGGCTCAAACTATCACGTTTCAATTGACGGCAAAAACTATACTCCTCAGGAAATTTCAGCAATGATTCTTCAGAAGCTCAAGGCTGATGCAGAAACTTATCTCGGTGACACCGTAACAGAAGCAGTTATCACTGTTCCCGCTTACTTTACCGACGCACAGCGTCAGGCAACAAAGGACGCAGGTAAGATTGCAGGTCTTGAGGTTAAGAGAATCATCAACGAGCCCACAGCCGCAGCACTTGCTTACGGTATTGATAAGGAAGCTGACCAGAAGGTTATGGTTTATGACCTCGGCGGCGGTACCTTCGACGTTTCAATCATCGAAATGGGCGACGGTGTTCAGGAAGTTCTGGCTACCGCTGGTAACAACAGACTGGGCGGCGACGACTTCGACCAGAGACTGATCAACTTCTTCGTTGACGAATTCAAAAAAGAAAACGGCATCGACCTGTCTGCTGACAGAATGGCTATGCAGAGACTGAAAGAAGCTGCTGAAAAATGCAAAATCGAAC
>JAXJQQ010000179.1:0-2917 GCA_036311065.1 Acutalibacteraceae bacterium
CTCCAATATCACGGGCGAATGGTCTATTTCAAACAAGAGCTATGACAAGGGTGTTAAAGCAACAAATACCTTTGGTACAAAGCGAATAAATGCTTACAAAATCATTGAGGAATCTCTTAACCTTAAAGATGTTCGCATTTTCGATTATGTTGAGGATGAAGAAGGCAAAAAGAAACCCGTTCTCAATAAGAAAGAAACGATGATAGCTCAACAGAAGCAAGACCTTATTAAAGCAGAATTTGATAATTGGATATGGAAAAACCCTGACAGACGAGAAAGACTTACAAGGCTCTACAATGAAAGGTTTAATTCAAACAGACCTCGTGAGTATGACGGAAGCCATATTACCTTTAACGGAATGAACCCCGAAATAGTTCTTCGTAAACATCAGGAAGATGCGGTTGCAAGAATTATGTACGGCGGTAACTCTCTGCTCGGTCATGTAGTTGGAGCCGGAAAGACTTGGACTATGGTTGCTGCAGCAATGGAAAGCAAAAGACTTGGGCTTTGTAATAAGTCACTCTTTGTAGTTCCGAATCACTTAACCGAACAATGGGCATCAGAGTTCTTACAACTTTACCCTGCGGCAAATATCCTTGTTGCAACAAAGAAAGACTTTGAAACAAAGAACCGTAAAAAGTTCTGCGGACGAATTGCTACGGGCGATTATGATGCAGTTATCATCGGACATTCACAGTTTGAAAAGATACCAATGTCATTTGAAAGACAAGTTGCTATCCTCGAAAGACAAAAGACAGAGATTATGCACGGAATAATCGAAGCTAAATCTCAAAATGCAGAACGATTTACCATTAAGCAACTTGAGAAATCAAAAAAGGCTATTGAGAATAAGCTTGCGAAACTCAATGACCAAAGCCGAAAAGATGATGTTGTTACCTTTGAAGAACTCGGCGTTGACAGAATCTTCGTTGATGAAGCTCACTACTACAAGAACCTTTACCTTTATACCAAAATGCGAAATGTCGGCGGTATAGCACAGACAGAAGCACAAAAGTCATCCGACCTATTTATGAAAACACAATACTTGGATGAACTTACGGGCGGTAAAGGTGTTATTTTTGCAACGGGTACTCCTGTATCAAACAGTATGGTTGAGCTTTACACAATGCAGAGATACTTGCAGTACAACACCCTCCGGGAACATAACTTGCAACACTTTGATGCGTGGGCATCAACCTTCGGTGAAACAATTACTGCTATTGAACTTGCACCTGAAGGTACGGGATACAGAGCAAAGACAAGGTTTGCTAAATTCTTTAACTTGCCTGAACTTATGGCAATGTTTAAGGATGTTGCAGATATTCAAACTGCGGATATGCTTAACCTTCCTACACCTACACCGCACTATAAGACAATTGCAGTAGAGCCTACGGAAATTCAGAAAGAAATGGTTTCAGAGCTTGCAGACCGTGCAGAGAAAGTTCGTAATAAAATGGTTGATCCGTCAGTTGACAATATGCTGAAGATTACCAATGACGGACGAAAGCTTGCACTTGACCAAAGGCTTATGAACCCACTCTTGCCTGATGATGAAAGCTCTAAAGTTTCTGCGTGTGCAAAGGAAGTCTTTGATATTTGGGAACAGACTTCAGACATCAAAGGAACACAACTTGTATTCTGTGATTTATCTACTCCAAAGAATGACGGTACATTCAATGTTTATTCAGACATAAGAGATAAGCTGATAGCAAACGGTGTGCCTGAAAGTGAAATTGAGTTCATTCACAATGCGGAAACAGAGGTTAAAAAGAAAGAACTTTTCTCCAAAGTTCGTAAGGGCGATGTAAGAATCTTGCTTGGCTCTACTCCAAAGATGGGAGCCGGAACGAATGTGCAAAGACTTTTATATGCTTCACACGATTTGGATTGTCCTTGGAGGCCCGCTGACTTGGAGCAGCGTGCAGGACGAATAATCCGTCAAGGAAATACCAATCCTGATGTTCCTATCAGAAGATATGTAACTAAAGATACATTCGACAGTTATATGTGGCAGCTCGTTGAAAACAAGCAGAAATTTATCGGTCAGATTATGACTTCTAAATCTCCGGTAAGAAGTGCAGAAGATATTGACGAAATGGCTCTTTCTTATGCAGAGATTAAAGCTCTCACAACGGGAAATCCGTATATCAAAGAGAAAATGGACTTGGATACACAAGTAGCTAAATTAAAGCTCATTAAATCGTCATTTATGAGCCAAAAATACGAGCTTGAGGACAAGGTAATAAAAGAATACCCCCGAACCATTGCAGACCTTACAGAGCGAATTAAAGGCTTTGAGGGAGATATTGCCATTGCAGAGAAATATCCGAAACAAGAAGATGTTTTCTATCCGATGACGATTGATGGACTTGCATATCACGATAAAGAGAAAGCCGGTACGGCATTACTTGAGCGATGCAAGAAAATGACATCACCTGAACCGACACCCATTGGCGATTACAGAGGTTTTTCAATGGACTTGTCTTTTGATACAACTACAAAGGTTTTTTATGTATCACTCAAAGGGCATTTGAGCCATAAGGTAGAGCTTGGTACAGATGTGTTCGGTAACTTGCAAAGACTTGACAATGCTCTTGAAGGACTTCCAAAGAGATTAGAGGTTGTAAAGGAAAATCTTGAAGAAACCAAAAAGCAGTTTGAAACTGCAAAGGTTGAATCTCAAAAAGAGTTCCCACAAGAAGCAGAGCTTCAGGAAAAAATAAAAAGACTTGCAGAGGTTGAAGTTCTTCTCGACATGGATAAGAAAGACAAAGAAGGTGCTGACCTCGGTGAACCTGAAGAAAATGAAATTCCACAGAAAACAGTTGTAGGATTGGAGCGATGAAAATGAGTAAAGAAAATTTAAGACAAACTTTATGGGAGAAAGCGGCTAAAGAGCAAAGCGATTATATCGAAC
>JAXJQQ010000180.1:0-16072 GCA_036311065.1 Acutalibacteraceae bacterium
AGAAATCTCCCTGAGACAAAAATCAAACTGTAAAGGAGGTTTCACTATGAAAAAATTAATATCTGTTATTATCACACTTACCCTGCTTTTCAGCTTTACTGCCTGCGGCGGAAAGGATGATAAAAACACAACAGCCAGACAGACTACACAGAAGCAAACAACCACCGCTCAAGAAACAACCCAAAAAACTCAGGGTGATGAGGTGGATTATGATGCAATTCCCGATGCAATGACAACGAATGACGGCAAATATCAGATTGCCTTTATCACCGACGTTGCCCAGCTTAAGGATAAGTCCTTCAATCAGGGCTCCTGGGAAGGCGTTAAAAGATTTGCTTCACAGAACAACAAGTCATACAAATACTATCAGCCCGCCAACGGTAATGCCGCAACGGATACCGACCGCTACGATGCTATGAAGGCCGCAGCTCAGGCAGGTGCCGAGATTATTGTGTGTGCAGGTTATCTTCAGGGCACGCCCTTAAAAAGGGCCGCTTCAGAGCTTAAGGATGTAAAATTCGTTTTCATTGATGCATCAGAGCCCTTAAAAGATGACAAGGGTGCTGTTCTTAAAAACGTTGCAACCGTGGACTTCAATGAGGAGCAATCAGGCTTTCTTGCAGGCTATGCCGCAGTTAAGGAGGGCTACAGAAAATTGGGCTTCACCGGTGGCGGTGGCGGCACAAATCCCGCAACAAGCCGTTTTGCTTACGGTTATATTCAGGGGGCAGATGCCGCTGCAAAGGATGAAGAAGCCCAGGTAGAAATGAATTTCAGCTGGGAATACGGTGCAGCCTTCTCAGCATCACCCGAGCTTCAGACTATGCTTGACGGCTGGTACTCAGGCGGTACGGAAATTGTGTTCTGCTGCGGAGGTGAAATGTGCCAGTCTGCTTTTGCTGCCGCTTCTGCCAACGACGGAAAGGTAATTGGTGTTGACGTTGACCAGTCCGGTCAGTCCGATACTGTTCTTACCTCAGCCACAAAGGGGCTCAGAGAATCAGTTGATTTCATTCTGCAGAAATACTATGACGGCAAGTGGGACGAAATTGGCGGAAAGCAGACCACCTTAGGTGCCAAGGACGGTGCAGTGGGTCTGCCGACAGATAGCTGGTCGATGAAGAAATTCACCCTTGATGAATACAAAAAAATTCTTGAAGGAATGAAAAAGGGTGAAATTAAGGTTGACAGAGATTTTGAAAAGGGACTGAAAAAAGAAAACTTCACTAATGTTAAGCTGAATATGATATAATAGGCAAAAAATGAAGTACGGCCTCTGACCGTACTTCATTTTTTATATATTGATATAATAAATGTCGTTACCTCTTGATTTGATAAACTTAATAAGGTCGTTGAATTTCAACCACACAAAAGCGGTGTTATCGTTGGGATGAAAGCCGATATAGCCCTCAACCTTTTTAAGCTCGCTGTCAAGCACAACATTAACATCGGCATCATCGTCATTGATAATACCGAAGGGTGACACTGCACCGGGGAGAAGCCCCATATGCTTTAAAAGCCTTTCGTCAGAGCCGAAGCTGAGCCTTGAACAGCCGAGCTGAGACCTGATATCTGCCTGAATGTCGGGGTGCTTATTTTTAAGCATTGACACTACATAGTGAGTTTTGCCGTTGGCATTACGGAGAAAAAGATTTTTGCATACCTCTCCGTCAGTGAAAATGCCCATATTATCCATATCCTCAATGGTTGTAACGGCTTCATGATGAATGACCTTATATTCTATCCCTAAGTCATCAAGGGCTTTATAAACCTTTTCCTGCTCAGTCATATCCTGCCACCTCTTATTTTTTGAAATATGTTGCATTTGAGCCTTCTGCATCTGTAAGAGTAAGAACATTATCCTTAACTGAGAAGGTGAAATTATCCGTAATTGCGTTACCGTAAATAGTAAAGCTTACGGTAAGCTTATCACCGTTTACGGTATATGAGCCTGTAAATGTGCCATTAATGGGCATATTTATTACGGGAATTGTAAGGTTTACATAAGTAATTTTTGCAACGCCGCCTTCCATAAACTCGTAGCCGCTCATATCAGCACCGTCACGCCATTTACCCAGAAGCTCAGACTCTGACGAGGGTACATACTGGGTACCCCTGCGGATAAGAATTGTTGTATCCTTGCCGTCTTCAAGAGAAAGGGAATTCTTTGAGATTTTATAGGTATACTTTTCCGTAACCTTTCTTCTGCCTGCAGTGTACTGAAGTGTTACCTCATCACCCATTGCCATATATACACCTGTGAAAACATCCCCGTCAAGGGTGAAACTTACGGTGCCGTCCTTTGAAAAGCTGTAGCTTACTGTACCGTCACCGCTTATCCAGCTGCCTACAATTTCTGTTTCGTCAACCTCAGGCAAGGCTGTTGTTGAAGTCTGAGCCGAAGTTGTGCTCTCAGCTTCAACGGGGCGTGAATATGTTGATTTTTCACCTTCGGAAGCATTGAAGAGAGTGAGCATATTGTTTTCAACAGTTACGGTATAGGTGTTTTCTATTGTCGCTGAATAAATTGAAAACTTGGTTGTGAGCTTATCACCCTCAACAGTATAAACACCCTTGGATGTACCGTTAATGGGCATATTGAGTACGGGAACGGTGAGGTTGACATATGTCATTTCAACGGTGCCGTCCTCATAAAAATGATATCCGCTCATATTTGCACTGTCGGTCCATTTACCTAAAATTGCTGTACTTACACCCGGGTCTGCCGTTGTGCTGACCTGAGTTGTGGTTTCAGCGGAAACAGAAGGTGCCTCGGTGGTTGTTGCCGCTTCAGAAGTTGATGCGGTGGGATCAACAGAGCCTTTCTGATTGGTAACACCGTAAATACCCACACCTGCAAGGCCTAAAACAAGCAGGGCAGAAAGGGCAATTGTTATTATTTTTTTGCTTTGCATTATTCTATCCTCCAAAAACATAAGGGGAGCACAATCAATTGCTCCCCCGTTTGTTTTTTTAATTACTGAGCTGCTGCAGTGGATTCAACTGCGGGAGCTGTGTATGCCATATAGGTTACGGGACTTGCGAAGGTTCCGTCATCGTTTACTCTTGTAAGAGTAAGAACATTGTCCTGAACGGTGAACATAAAGCGTTCATTTACTGTTGCATAAAGAAGAGTGTAGTTAACAGTTACATAATAGTTATCATCCTCACCCTTTACAACGGAATATGTACCTTCAACGCCGCCGTTTGAACCAAGGTTGATTGAGGGAATATCAAGAAGAGTGATTGTGCAGGTTCCGCCTTCTCTGAATTCATATCCTGCCATACCTGTTGAATCCTTCCAAACACCTACAATATCCTTTTCAGGTGAAGAGCATGCTGTAAAGCAGGTAAGAATAATAAGAGCAGTTAAAAGAACTGCAGCAATTCTTTTGACGTTTTTCATAATATTTACCTCCTGAGAGTTTTTTGTAAGGTTATTATATCACATAAATTCCGATTTGTACAGTATATTATTGAAATAAATATGCGTATGTGGTAAACTGTAACCGGTGATAAATATGCTTGAAAAAATTACGGATACCCCCCTCTGGGAGCACCTGAAAAATACAAATAAGCCGATTATACTTTACGGAATGGGTAACGGAGCCGATATGATAATTGATGTACTGAATTCACTTGGTATTGAATTCAGTGATGTTTTTGCAAGTGACGGCTTTGTAAGAGGTCATTTTTTCCACGGTAAAAGAGTGCTGACATTTTCTGAAATAAAGGAAAAATACGATGACTTTATAATTCTTATGACCTTTGCCGTGCACGACAGTGAAACTCTTTTTAAAATACGTGAAATGGCAGAAAATTATGAATTCTACTCCCCTACGGTGCCCGTTGCAGGAAAAGGACTTTTTACAATTGATTACCTGAAAGAAAACGAAGAGCTGTTTGATAAAGCTTATGAAATGCTTGAGGATGAGAAATCAAAAAAAACTTTTCTTGATGTTCTCCGTTTCAAAATAAGCGGTAAACCGGAATACCTTTTTTCCTGCCGGAGTGAAAAGGATGAGATTTACAAAAATGTTCTTCCGCTGACGGAAAATGAAACAATAGTTGACCTCGGAGCTTACGACGGAGACACAATAAGAGAATTTCTTAATGTAACAGACGGAAAATACAACAGAATTTATGCCTTTGAGCCTGATGAAAAAAATTTCAGAAAGCTGAAGGCTAAAACAGAAGGCTTGGAAAAAATTGAATATTTTAACCTTGGTGCCTGGGATAAAAAAGAAACGAAATTCTTTGCAAAGAAAAAAGGGCGCAACTCCCACGAGGATCCGAACGGAATTCCCGTTCAGTTTGACAGTGTTGATAACATTGTAAAGGATAAGGTTACATTTATTAAAATGGACATTGAAGGCAGTGAGCTGAAAGCCCTTGAGGGAGCAGAAAAAACAATCCGTGATAATTTACCTAAGCTTTATATATGTGCCTACCACAGAAACGAGGATATGTTCACTCTGCCATTAAAAATTAAAGAGCTTTATGGCGGATACAAAATCTATTTCCGCCATCATCCGTATATTCCCGCCTGGGAATCAAACTTTTATGCAGTTAAATAACATAAAAAAGAGGCTGATAACTCAGCCTCTTTTTATGTTCATTAGTATGTTGCAGTCTGCTGTGCCTGAAGATTTCTTATATACTGGTTAGCTCTTTTGAGAGTGAAGGCTGCAGAGTCAGCAATTTCAGCTTCATCGGTAACAGTAACCTTAACATTATCGGCATTTACAAGCTCTTCAACAAATTCATTGAATTCTTCATTTGCCTTGTCATTCTTGATAGTGTCTGCCCAGGTGATTGTTTCTGTGCCTATAAAGTACATAATGTGGTAACCGTAGGTTGTTTCAACAATACCTACATCACCGTATTTTCTGCCCTTTTCAAAAGCCCAGTTTTCAAATTCTGCTACCATTCGGCCTTCGGTAACATCCTCATAAATACCGCCGTCAGCAGCATTTGAGTCCTTTGAGTGCTTCTTTGCAAGCTCTGCAAAAGCATCCTCTGTCTTATCACCGTCAAGGTAATTTTTAAGGATATCCTGAGCTTCCATATAAAGTGCAGGATCCTTTGTTGTTTCGAGGTCAACGTCAATGTCAACATCCACATCGTATGCCTTTGTGTCAAGAAGCTCAGCCTTAACCTCTTCCTTTGCATCGCCTTCAGTTGCTTTTTCATTTTCTTCAGGGAACTGAAGAAGAATGTGTCTTACATCATAGGTGTGCTGGTCGGGAGCGTGGTGAACAGGTTCAACCATCATATAAACGGTGTAGCCTGTGGTTTCATCCTCAGTGATATAAGTTGAGCCTACAGCAGTGCTTTCACCGAATGCCCAATCCATAAACTTTTCGTCTGATTCGGAAATACCTGATGAAGCGGAATCCTTGATAAGGGTAAGGCTGTCATCGGTAAGGAATTCGTTATACTTTTCGTTCTTGTTGAGCTTTTCGTATTCAGCAGCAAGGCTTACAAAGGACTTTTCATCCCTTACTGCAAAGGCAAACTTTTCTGCCTTTGCCTTTGCAGCAGCAAGTGTTTCCTTTGTAACTGCTTCGGTTTCTTTTGTTTCGCCGTTTTCATCCTTGGTTTCGCTCTTTACCTTTTCAGCGGTAATTTCATAATTTCTGAGAGTTACAACACCGTAATCCTTGATATGGTCCTTGTAAAGCTTGTCAACCTCCTTGTCGCTGTAGGAAGCCTTGAGCTCATCGGTCTTAACCTCGTTAACCTTTGCATTAAGAGCCTGATCTGTAAGAATCTTTGTGAAGAGCTTCACTGTCATGCCCTTACCGAAGTTTTCACGAAGGTATGCTGCAAGTGAATATTTCTTGTCGCCCTCATAGTCAATTTTTTCAGCTTCAGCCTTGTATTCGTCAAGCTGCTTATCAACATCCTTAAGGTCTTCTTCTGTAAGCTCAATGCCCTTTTCTTCAGCATAGAGCTTGCATGCTTCAACATACTGAATCTGCTGCTTTGCAGAGAAATCAAAGAAATCTGCAAAGGTGGGCTCTTCAACACCTTCAATTTCACCGCTGTAAGCCTGTGCGTCGGGAGCCTTGTTGCAGTCGTAACCGGTGAACATTGCACCGTAGCCGTTGCCGTAATAGCTGTCATACTGATATGACATATTGAAATACTGATTGAAGGTTGACATATAGTAGAAGCCGTATTCATACTTATCAACTTCTGTTTCACCTACGGTGATAACATTTTTGCCTCTTTCAAGAACACCACTGAGAGAAAGTGCCATTGCACCGATACCTGCAACAAGTGCAAGAACAACAACAACTGCAATAGCAGACCTTGTTTTCTTTGAGAGAACTACATTGTGTGATTTTTTGGCATTTTTCTTTGCTGCTTTGGCAATACGCTCTTTTCTTTCTTCGCGATAAAGCTCAGCAGCTGACTTTTCCTGTTTAGCCATTGGTTTCATCCTTTTCTTATACTTATTCGGATTTTTATGTAATCCGTATTTACAGACTATTGTATACTATATTTGATAAAAAAGCAAGTATCCGAAAGTCAATATTTAAAATATAAACAGAAAACTTAAATATAAGTTAAACAACTTTTTCGTATTCCCGATAAAATAATATGTAACATAATTTTTTTGCCTTTTTAATCCGAGTCCTTTTTTTGGGACTCGGATTTTTGCACCCCTGAAATCCGTTGACAGATAATTAAAAACTCTCTAAAATTATATTCAAAAGAACATTTGTTCGAGAAAGGAGTGTTCATAATGTCCCGTTCAGGTTACAGTCAGCACGAAGGCATAAGTGTAGGAGAGCTTCTTCCCCGTGGAAGCATAACCTCACAAAGCCCTGCAGACTCACTTGCAATGAAAAAAAGAAAAGCCGAACTCAGGCAGCTTGTAAAAACCGTTATAAAAAATGAGCTGAGTGCAGATGAGCAGCTTTTTGTAAAGCTTCACTGGTATGAAGGACTCAGTCAGAGTCAGATTGCGCAAAGGCTTGGAATTGACCGCTCAACAGTTTCACGGAAATTTTCAAAAATAAACGATATTATTTATGAAAAGCTTAAATATGTTATTGAATTTTACTACGGTAAAAACACGGTAAACAAAAACGAACTTTCCGTCAGCTGCAACAAAGCATACCTGCCTGTTGTAAATTCCGATGAAATATCAGCCAGAATAAAAAAGCTCCGTTTTGAGCAATGCTACGAAATCGGAGATGTAAGCAGATTCACGGGAATAAGTCCCGACCGACTGAAAAGCATTGAACAGCACGGCAGCGGTGTTACGGTTGCAGAATTAAAAAAATTAGCTGTTTTTTTCAGGGTTACAAGCGATTATATTCTTTTCGGCTCACCTATGGTATAATCCCGGATTTTCAGAAAGGATGATGGATGTGAATTCAACATTGGAAATTTTATGCACGGAATATGAAGCGTCAATAAAGCTGCAGAAGGAAATAATAAGAAAAAACCGTGAAAGACTTCTTCAGGCTCAGAAAAAGCACAACTTTAAGGAGGTTCAAAGGCTCAATTCCCTTTTAAAAGTGCTTTATGAAGAAAAATGGGAGCTTGAGGAAAAGGCAGTTGAAATGCGTAAATACTTAAGCTGATATACCACAGAGCAAAGGCTGCTGTACCTACATGGTACAACAGCCTTAATTGTTTATGATTCCCAGGGCATATCGTTCTTATTTTCTGCCTTGGACTCCTTTGCCTTTTTCTTTTTAGAAACAGAAATCAGCACACCTGCAACTATCAGAAGACCGATAACCGCCGCACCGATAAATATATAAGGTACAGCGCTTGTGGTTGCAACAGTAACCTGAGTAGGCCCGTCTGCACCACCTATAACACCTATGTCGTCAACAACCGTTACATCGTTACTGTCCTGACTGCCGAAAACGCTTTCTGCAGTATCCACAACAATTACACAGGGAATGCCTGTTTCATCTGTAAAGTTTTTAAGAGCACTGTCAACTATTTCTTCAGAAATGTCAAGTCTTGTATCGTAGTTATAAAGCCTTGATTCAGCCGCCTTGTCGTGGTCGTAATCCTCATAGAAGGAGGAACCGAGCTGAGCCTGAGCAATACTCTTTTGCATTGCTTTTACAACATCGGCAAGGTTCATATCAAGGGTATATGCATAGTAATTGGTGTTGATATACTGTGACATATAGCTGCCGTATTCCGTATATTCACCGAACATTTCGTTGATTTCCGTTTTTATGTTATCCCCTACCCAGGCTATTGTGTAATAGCCGTCAGCTTCTTCATTGGTAAGGAAAACAAGAAGGATATTATCCTCATAAAAAGGATGCTCACCGAAAACCTCCTTATATCGGCTGTTTGCGTAATCCTGCATTTTGCCTTCGTCGTAGCCGTTTTCTTCCACATATATATTTACGGGTCTGCCGTTAATTGTAACCGTTCCGGGCTCGGCTACAAACCACATAATGCCGAAAACAACAAAAAGAACAATTACGATTAATGCAATAATATTACCTCCGCATCCGCCACCGACACGCACAGGGCCCCAGCCACCGTAATGACCGTGGTGATGATGGTGATGATGAAAGCCGCCAAAGCTGCCTCCCGCATTATTGCCACCGAATGAGCCTCCGCCGAAGCCTCTTCCTCCGCCGGAAAAGCCTCCGCCTCCGCCAAATGAACCGCCTGAAAATCCGCCACCGCTTGATCCTCCGCCACCGGGTCCCGGCATAGTAAACACGTCCTTTCTTAAATAACCTTTTTAATTAATATTTATACTTTCCGTCAGCAACCTTTTTAAGGTGCTCACCATAAACAGATTTGCCGTATCTTTCAGCTGACTGTCTGAGAGTATCTTTATCAATCCAACCGTTGACATAAGCTATTTCTTCAGGTGCTGAAATCATAACAGACTGCCTGCCCTCAATCATACGAACAAAATTTGACGCATCATTAAGGCTTTCCATTGTACCTGTGTCAAGCCAGGCAAAGCCCCTGCCCAGAAGCGTGACGGACAATGCATTTTCTTTAAGGTATTTCACATTAAGGTCTGTTATTTCATATTCTCCCCTTGCACTTTTTTCTATTGTTTTTGCAAAGGAAGAAACTCTGTTATCGTAAAAATAAAGACCTGTTACACAGTAATTCGATTTGGGATTTTTCGGCTTTTCTTCAATTGAAATTACATTCTGATTTTCGTCAAACTCAACCACGCCGAAACGCTCAGGGTCATCAACATAATAGCCGAAAACCGTAGCAACACCTTTTTCCGCATTTGCTCTTGCTTCGTTAAGAGTTTTTCTGAAGCCGTTGCCGTAAAAGATATTATCACCGAGCACCATTGCACAGCAGTCATCACCGATGAACTCTTCACCTATAATAAATGCCTGCGCAAGTCCGTCGGGTGAAGGCTGTTCAGCATAAGAAAGATTGACTCCGAACTGCTCACCTGAGCCTAAAAGCCTTTTGAAATTAGGCAGGTCGTGAGGGGTTGAAATTATAAGGATATCCCTGATTCCCGCAAGCATAAGGGTTGAAAGCGGATAATAGATCATGGGCTTATCATAAACAGGCAAAAGCTGCTTTGACATTACCATTGTCAAAGGATAAAGCCTTGTACCTGAGCCGCCTGCTAAAATTATACCTTTCATAAAACACCTCCGTAAGGATTATTCCGAACACTCGATAATATTTCTGCTACAAAACAGAAGAATGATAAACATAATTATATTTACGGGCACTGTAATAAGGTAACCCAAAAAGCTGTGAAACGGAAAAAAGAAGGACACATAAAATCCGCACAGTGCCGCAGGAAGGCAGAACACCGTTGACAGCAAGGAATACATCATAACTGTTACTACCGTAGTAGGCCTTTTACCTGTGATTTTAAGAAAAATAAGGCATGTACCTATAAACAGAATGCCGAAGCTGATTCTTGAAACCAACATTGAAGCTGTCTGAATAATATCAAGAGACAGAACAAAATACAGAATAACAAGCAAAACCGTGCTTTCAAATACAATTGAGGGTATCTGTTCCTTTACCGTGTGTAAAAGCTTGTTGAATGGCTTTTCAGGTATCAGATAAATATACGGCATTGTGATTTCCTTCATCCATCGTCCCGCTGAAACTCCTATAAGAAGACTGTATAAGGACAGTATAAACGCCATAAGGCTGTCGCCCTGAGCAGCAAATGAATACGCTACCGTCATACCTATTGTAACAAATGAGCTTCTGCCGAGAAAAAGCAGCTTACCTCTCCGGTTTTCGATTTTATGCTTTTCACTTATTGCTGAGGCACCCTCACCTTTTTTAAAGCCGGTTTTTCCTTTTTTTATGTTCCTTGAAAGGCCTGCTTCAGCCTGAGACTCTTTAGCTGCGGTAATTGCCGAAAAAGTAACCTCAGCCGAGGAAAGAACATCCTCATAAAAATCGCCTTTGTTTCTTGAAACAAAAAGGAAGAATAAAACCACATATAAAACAGTAACAATTGCTCCGATAAAAGCTTTTGCGGTGTTACGCTTTACAATGCTTTCCGCAAGGAAGGAAACCGTTCCGCTGACAGGCATAAAACGGAGCACATCGTCCCCCACAGCTTCAAGTATTCCCGAAAAGCTTAAGGATGAAAGCACGTCCCCTTTAATAATAACATAAATTACAAAAAAGGCAATAACCGAGCCGTATATTATTTTGCCCGTTTTAACCCGTTTTTCCGATGACGAGGTTAAAATATATATGAGCATTGAAACAATCTGGCTGAGAAATGCCGTTATCCCGTAGCCAAGGGCAACAACAGCCATTGTGCCTAAGGTAATGCCGTAATATTCCCTTGATAGGGTATACTGCAAAAGAATTACTACGCCCATATAAAGAGAGCGCCCGAGCTGACCGAATATACCGTAAAACAGTACCCTTGCACTTTTTAAGGGTGAGACAAAAATCAGGTTGATGTCCGCCATAGAGAAAAATGCGGCACCGTTTGAAAATCCGTTTTTTGATATATCAACAAAAAGCAGAGTATAAACAAGAAATACTAAACTGAAAAATTCATCAATGCTTCTGTATTCACCTTTTGCCGAAGAATGTGCTGTAAACAGACTCATTAAAAGAATAAGAATAACCGCCAGGGGAAAAATCAGCTTTGAGGGTGAACGGAAATATTCCTTTATGCGGTTTTTCTGCTTTGTTAAGTAGAGATATAAAAGAGGGCTCATATTTTTGTGTTTTCTTTCCCCGTAACGGAGAAGAACAGCTCACGAAGGCTTTCCTTTCCTTCACCGTTTTTTACTGTTGCTTTAAGCTCACCCTCAGCCATAATATAGGCAGTGTCCCAGTAATCCTCAACGCTGTCTATCATATGGGTGCTTATAAGAACGCTCTTGCCCTCATTTTTAAGCTCCGTAAATATTTCCTTAAGCTCTTTTATTGCATAAGGGTCAAGGCCAACCATAGGCTCATCAAAAATAATCACCTCAGGCTTATGTATAAGAGCACAGCAGATTGAAAGCTTCTGCTGCATACCCTTTGAAAGCTCCTTGCCCAACTTATCCTTTTTATCGTAAAGCTCAAACCTTTTAAGAAGCTTATCCCCCGTTCCGTCGTCAGTGACTCTGTAGCTGCGGCAGATAAATTCAAGGTGCTCAGAAACAGTAAGAAGGTCATACACCGCAGGCATCTCGGGAACATAGCCGAGGATTCTTTTAGCTTCAATGCTTTTGTTGTTTTTACCGTTCAGGCTTATTTCGCCCTGAAACCTGAGAAGACCGCAGATGCACTTGATAAGAGTTGACTTACCTGCACCGTTAGGACCCAAAAGCACAGCAATCTCACCGTCATTTACAGTAAGGCTGACGGAGTTATTGGCAACAAGCTTTTCATATTTTTTTGTAACATCTGAAGCCTTAAGCATAGTTTTCTCCTTTTAAGGTATAATACTCATTTATTGTATCACACTATCATAGCTTTGAACAGAGAAAATATAAAAATTGTGCTTTATTTTTTGAAACATAATTACAAATATATTAACATAAAAGTCACTATGATATTTTTTATACACAGTGTTGCATTTTTATTTTTTATAGTGTATAATTTAACAAAATAACAATACGGAGTGAAAATTTATGGATATAGAAGAAAAAAAGCCCGACGGCCGCAGGGTAAGAATGACAAAGCTTCTTTTAAAAGAAAGCCTTATTGAGCTTATGAAGAAAAAATCAATCCATGTTATCAGCATAAAGGAAATATGCGAGGGCGCCGATGTTAACCGCAGCACCTTTTACCGCCATTATGACACTCAGTATGACCTTTACGATGATATAATCAATGATATTTCTGACGATATTCTGGTTATTTACCGAAACTGTGCCGAGGAAGGGATGAATGTTTCCCGACTTCTTACAAAGATTTTTACATACATTGAAGATCAACGTGAAAAATTCCTTGTTCTTCTCAGCGATAACGGAAACATAAGCCTCGGTGAAACCTATAACAGAATTACCGAGCGCTTCATAAGCCGCGAAAACACAGGTGAGCTCGGTGCTTATGTTGCACAGTTTATTGCCGCCGGTATGACGAGCATTCTCTGGTCCTGGCTTAATGCAGAGGAAAGAAAGCCCCCTGAGCAGATTGCAGGACTTATCAATTACCTGATAAAGCACGGCTTCAAAACTGCCGTTGACTTTGTTCTGGGAACAAAATAATGATATATAAAAATGGCGACACGCTGTGTCGCCATTTTTATATATCATTGATATCATAAGGTGTACGTTGATAAACAAAGTAGTTCAGCCAGTTAGTGAACATAAGTGTTCCGACATTGCGCCATGTCATAAGCGGCTTTTTCGTCGGGTCATCGTCAGGGAAATAGTTGAAGGGCACCTTGATGTCAAGCCCTTTTTCAACATCTCTGAAATATTCCTTTGCGAGGGTGTCAGCATCATATTCCGAGTGTCCCGTTGCGTAGAAATTTCTGCATTCAAGGTCGGAAACGAGGTGAATACCCGCCTGCTCGGAATATGAAATAATCTGCAGATCCTTGCAAAGTGCAACATCGTTGAAATCGATATCCGTATGCCTTGAATGGGGCACAAAATAAGTATCGTCAAAGCCCCTCATAAGAGGATGGTACAAATCAAGAGGGCGGTGAGCAAAAACACCGAACATCTTTTCGGGAAGCTTGTGCTTCTGAATTCCGTGGTGATAATAAAGGCCTGCCTGAGCTCCCCAACAGATATGGAAGGTGGAATAAACATTGGTTTTTGTCCATTCAAAAATTTCGCAAAGCTCATCCCAATAGTCAACCTCCTCAAACTCGAGAAGCTCAACGGGAGCGCCCGTAATTATCATACCGTCATACTTTTTATGCCTGATTTCGGGAAAAATATGATAAAACTTGTTAAGGTGGCTCTGTGATGTGTTCTTTGACTGATGGGTAGCCATCTGCAGAAATTCAACATCAACCTGGAGCGGAGTGTTACTCATAAGCCTTAAAAGCTGAGTTTCCGTAACAATTTTTGTGGGCATAAGGTTAAGAATAAGAATCTTCAGCGGTCTTATATCCTGACTTTTTGCACGGGATTCTGTCATTATAAATATGTTTTCTTTTTCAAGGCTCTCTCTCGCAGGGAGCCTGTCATCAATTTTAATGGGCATTATAAATTCTCCTTAGCCGTTTTTAGTACAACCAAAATCATTATAACCTAAAAAACATAAATTTACAATAGGAAAAAGATAAACTTTAAGCAGGATACAGTTAAACTGCATCCTGCTTAATCAATCAGAATAATCCTTTAAGATAAGCGAAGAACTCAACAATGAAGTCCTTGATCTGCTGAAGAAGGTTTTTCATAATGGTTTCGCCCTTTGCTTCTTCGTTACCGCTGTCTGTTGCGGGTGCTCCGTCATAGTCACTTTCAAAGCCTGAAAGCCATGAAATCATACCTTCGGGATAAGTAAGCTTTACATCCTCACCAAGGCCGTTAACGGTGCTCATCATAGGATAATCGCTGTTTTTATCGGAGAACATATCATTGGTTACTGAGTACCAGGAATGGTGAGCACTTACATTAGGAACACCGTTTGCATAGCAGCTTACGGTAAGAGTTGTGAAACGGCAGCTTTCAGGAGCATTGCTCACTGCAACAATATTATTCCAGGTAGGTCTTACAGATGAAAAGTAATTAACAAGAGGGTCAATCACACAGCTTGTAAGCCATACGGGCATATCGGCAATTTTTTCAGTCTGTGCAGTTGAGGGCGTCCATGCAGGGCAGATGGGGAATGCTGCAGCAAAGAATTCGGGATAAGCCACTGCCATTTTAAGTGTCATTTTACCGCCCATTGAATAACCGCCTACATAAATACGGCTTATATCAACATTAGCCTTATTCTGAGCGATGAAATCATCAATAGCGGCTCTTAAGGGATAAATAAGGTCATCAGACCAATAAAGACCCTTTTCTTCAAGAGAACGGGGTGCAATTATAAAAGCACCGCCGCTTTTCTTAAAACGGCTCTGGTATTCGTCGCTTGTCCATTTTGCTATTTCGTGCTCTGTTACCTGCTTGCCTTCGGTTGCACCGTCACCCATACCGTGAAGCCACACAACAACAGGGTACTTTGTTGAGTCGTTTTCACCTACAGGTGAGAAGTATCGGTAATCTATTCTGTAGCCGTCAACCTCAGGGCCTGCACCCTTTACAAACTGAGTTTTAAGTGCATCAACTCCGTCCGAAAGGGGCATTGCCGAAGCACCTGCAGCGGTAATACCGAAAATCATAAGCACTGAAAGAAGTATTGCAACGAGTTTTCTGAGTTTCATAATATTTTCTCCTTTATAATAATATTATTCTTCAACCCCATAGAAATCTATAAGGGCAAAATATTCATCCTCAGTTATGGATACAACAGATCCGTGACGGGGCTTCAGATGATTTACGGCATAGGTTGCTCTTCTTACCTGACGGTAATTTGTAAAGTCTCTTGTCATCTGTGCAAAGAAGGTGCCCTCACCGTATTCATCCATAATCATCATCCATGCATTTGTGCCGTTGATACGGTACATTGTGCTGCCTTCAACTCCGAACCAGTTGAGTGAGCAGATTGTGTAATCCTCATTAAAGGGGCCTGTGGGACTTTCGGCGGTTACATAAGCAATTTTCTGAGTCAGGTCTTCTTTGAAGAAGAGGTAATATTTACCGTCCTTCTCGTTATAAATCATATCTCCGTCAATACACTGCACACCGGTAAAGCTTGTGCCGTCATCTCTTACTACCGTCTCCCCTCTTCTGCCGTAAAGATATTCGGGTGCGGTGAAGGTTTTGAAGTCATCGGTATAAAGGTAATAGTGCTGAGCCATATCCTCGTTAAGCTCTGTTTGCGGGTCATCCCATGTTGAAAGTGCAAGGTAAAGCATATACTTACCCTCTTCGGCATCCCATATAACCTGAGGAGCCCATGCTCTGTTACAGCCCTCCCAGCCGGGGAAATCACGGATATCAAGGATATACTCATCCTCCCAGTTAACAAGGTCATAGGATTTCCAGAAGATTACGGCGTGGTTAGATGTCCAGCCCTGCATTGCATCCATATCGGTTGCAACTATGTAATAGCACTCCTTACCTTCGGCATCAGAAGCCTTGAAGATATAAGGGTCACGGA
Organism: Acutalibacteraceae bacterium; assembly: GCA_036311065.1. Lineage (GTDB taxonomy): Bacteria > Bacillota > Clostridia > Oscillospirales > Acutalibacteraceae > UBA6857. Next base: position 15,637 of record JAXJQQ010000180.1, read on the forward strand.
CACAGCCTGTACCCATTGTCTGGTCAATAACGGCCTCATTGCCGTTCAGTGCCTTGAAATTATATCCGTCAGAGCTTACAGCAAGGTGAATTGTCTGCTCCGAGGGCTCATTGCCCACGAAATAGCAGAAAAGGTATGCCCCCTCACGGCTCACGGCATTGAAGGCATAATCATTGACAACATAATTAAAAAGACTGACGCCAAGCATAATGAACGCCATAAAAAATCTCATAAAAACCATATTTTCATTTCCTTTTCATATTTTTTTACATTATAGCACAATAAAAAGATAAATGGAAGATACAGGCAAAGAAAAAACAGAAAAAAATCTGTTGACAAAACTTATCCTTTATGGTAATATGTTTGAGCAATAGAGATATAATATATCTCTTCTCTGTTCACCAATTCAATATGGGGGTATAGCTCAGCTGGGAGA
>JAXJQQ010000181.1:0-37083 GCA_036311065.1 Acutalibacteraceae bacterium
CGGTTGAACTGTGAAAGAATCCATTTATCTTCAAGTGCAAGATTTTCGGGAATGTGAGGAGCCTTTTCATTTTCATCAAGATTCATAAGAATGAATCTTGCCGCATTCCAGATTTTATTAGCAAAGTTTCTTGATGCTTCAACCTTCTTGTCCGAATATCTCATATCGTTTCCGGGGCTGTTGCCTGTTGCAAGAGTAAATCTGAGTGCGTCAGCGCCGTATTTGTCAATAACAAGAAGAGGATCAATACCGTTACCGAGGGACTTTGACATCTTTCTGCCGAGCTCATCTCTTACGATACCGTGAATGAATACTGTGTCAAAGGGCACCTCGTTCATCTGCTCGCAAGCGGAGAAAATCATTCTTGCAACCCAGAAGAAGATGATATCGTACCCCGTTACAAGGGTACTTGTGGGATAATAGTGCATAAGCTCAGGTGTTTTTTCAGGCCAGCCGAGAGTTGAGAAAGGCCAGAGAGCTGAAGAGAACCATGTATCGAGAGTATCGGGATCCTGAGCAATATTCTTGCTGCCGCACTTGCAGCATTCAGTAGGTTCACCCTTACTTACAGTGATTTCACCGCAGTCTGCACAGTACCATGCGGGAATTCTGTGGCCCCACCAGAGCTGACGTGAGATACACCAGTCACGGATATTTTCCATCCAGTTATAGTAAATCTTGTCAAAACGTTCGGGAATAAACTTAACCTGACCGTCTCTTACAACCTTGATTGCAGGCTTTGCTAGGGGCTCCATTTTAACAAACCACTGCTTTGAAACCTTAGGCTCAACAGCGGTGTGACAACGGTAGCAGGTACCTACCTCATGCTTTGTGGGCTCAATTTTAACAAGAGCACCTGCTTCAGTAAGGTCTGCAACAATTGCCTTACGACATTCCATAAGGTTCATACCCTGATATTTACCTGCTTTTTCGTTCATATAACCGTCATCGGTCATAACATCAAGCACAGGAAGATTGCAACGAAGACCAACCTCAAAGTCGTTGGGGTCATGAGCGGGTGTGATTTTAACGGCACCGGTACCCTTATCCATTTTTGCATAAGTATCTGCAACAATGGGGATTTCTCTGCCGATTACGGGCATAATAACGGTTTTGCCGATAACATCCTTATATCTTTCATCGTCGGGATGAACAGCAATACCGGTATCACCCGGGATAGTTTCGGGACGGGTTGTTGCAACGATAATGCTTCCGCTTCCGTCTGCGAAGGGATAAGCAAAGTGCCAGAAGTTACCGGCCTTTTCTTCATATTCAACCTCAGCATCGGAAATTGAGGTTTTGCAGTGAGTACACCAGTTGATGATTCTTTCACCGCGGTAAATAAGACCTTTTTCATAAAGGTTTACAAATACTTCTTTAACAGCCTTTGAGCAGCCTTCATCAAGAGTAAAGCGTTCTCTTTCCCAGTCGCAGGATGAACCGAGCTTTTTAAGCTGTTCGATAATTCTTCCACCATACTGAGCCTTCCACTCCCAGGCTCTTTCAAGGAAACCTTCACGTCCGAGGTCTTCCTTTGAAATTCCTTCAGCCTTCATTGCTTCAACAATTTTAGCCTCAGTTGCAATTGAAGCGTGGTCAGTGCCGGGAAGCCACAAGGTATCGTAGCCCTGCATTCTTCTGAAACGGATAAGAATATCCTGAAGAGTGTTATCGAGTGCATGACCCATATGAAGCTGACCTGTGATGTTTGGAGGGGGAATTACGATTGTGTAGGGCTTTTTCTCAGTATCCACCTCAGCGTGGAAATAGTTACCGTCAAGCCATGATTTGTATATACGGTCCTCAACGTCCTTCGGATCGTACTTTGTTGCAAGTTCTTTTGCCATTTATTTCACTCCGTTCAATATAATTACAAAAATAAAAACTCCGTCCCGATTATTTCAGGACGGAGTAAATTCCGTGGTACCACCTGAATTCAGAGAGCAAGCTCTCTGCACTCAAAATCTTTAACGCAGAAGTACGCCGGAGTCTAATCGGATATACCTTTCTTTCCGGGGCTCAAAAGCTACCTTCACACAAATTCACCTAAAGACTTGCACCGACCGTCTTCTCTCTTAAAGGAATTATGTGCTACTCCTCTTTTTCACAGCCATTTGAAATATCCGTTAGATTTTAGCATAAGATTAATGTATTGTCAATACTTAATATTCAGTTTCACTGTATGAATTAATGTCTGCTATACAACAGTTTGAATTATCTGACTGTTTGAGGACACGGCACGACGTAACATTAATTTATCGATACTTTTAGCGATATCAAACAAAAAGTCAGAGCACAGTTTACCGTGCCCTGACAACTTATTACTTACTACTTATTACTTATTCTGCAAGAAGCTTTTCAACTGCGGCTAGCTTTACACAAAGACAAAGAAGCTTTGTAGCTGTCATAAGCTCATCAACGGGAGGATATGAAGGTGCAATACGGATATTCTGATCCTTCGGGTCAAAACCGTACGGGAATGTTGCACCAACAGTAGTAAGAGTTACGCCTGCATCCTTGCAAAGCTCATAAACTCTTTTTGCAGTGCCTTCCATAACATCAAGTGAGATAAAGTAACCGCCCTTAGGCTTGGACCATGTTGCAACTTCATATTTGCCGAGGCTGTTTTCAAACTCGTTGATAACCGCCTTGAACTTGGGTGCAAGGATATTTCTGTGAAGCTTCATATGATTCTTGATGCCCGCAACATCCTTATAAAATTTAACATGTCTGAACTGATTAAGCTTATCGTAACCGATAGTCTGAATTGACATACGGCTGATAATCATTTCAATATTTCTGTCAGAAGCTGCAAGAACAGCAACGCCTGCACCGGGGAAGCTGATTTTTGAGGTTGAAGTAAACTCAATTACCATATCCTCGTGACCGTACTTTTTAAGTACATCAAAAATATTATCAAGCTTTTCACCGTGCTCTTCAAGGTCGTGAATAATATAAGCATTATCCCAGATAATTCTGAAGTCACTTGCAGCAGGAGTCATAGCAGCAATTCTGTCAACGGTTTCACTTGTATATGTAACACCTGTGGGGTTTGAATACTTTGGAACACAGAACATACCCTTAACCTTCGGGTCTTTGATAAGCTCTTCAACCTGAGCCATATCAGGACCTGTTTCAGTCATATCAACAGGAACAAGCTTGATTCCGTAATATTCACAGATTGAAAAGTGTCTGTCATAGCCGGGACAAGGACAAAGGAATTTGATTTCTCCCTGATCCTTCCAGGGTTCCGCACCTGAACCTGTAAGCATACACTGTGTGATGTAGTCAAACATCATATTAAGGCTTGAGTTACCGCATACAATAACATTCTTTGTGGGCACCTTAAGGAGCTTTGCAAAAATTTCTTTACATTCAATAATACCTGTGAGAAGACCGTAGTTTCTGTATTCAAGGCTGTGATTACTTGCATCGTCCTCCCAATCCCTTGATGTTACTGCATCAAGAAGTGCATTGGAAACAGCAAGCTGATCTGAGCCCGGCTTACCTCTTGACATATCAAGCTTAAGACCCTGAGCCTTGTATTCTGCATACTGCTCTGTAAGGTCATCCTTTAAAAATTGGAGTTTTTCTTTTGAATAATCTTTAAGTGCTGACATAAATATCCTCCTGTGGCTATTACTTGTATATTAAAAGTAAAACTTATATTAACTACTTATATACTGATAAAATATTATATCAGTAACCATATTAAAAATCAATATAAAAAACGGGCATTTTTAAAACTAAAAACGCCCGTAAATTCAGTTGTTATGCATAAATAAAGTAAACATCAAGTCCTCGGACCGTATAAAAAATACCGTTTTCCTTAAGCGCTCCCGTAAAGCCTGAAAGCATTTCATAATCCTTCATGGTGATTCTCATATCAAGCTTAAGCTCATCAAATTTACCGTATTTATTACCGGGAAGGAAGCCTGTGCACCACCAGTAATATCCGTAAGGTCTTGTGAATTTTTCTTCCCAGGTTACCTTACCGAAAAACTTTTCTTTTTCAATGAATGTCATTGACATTCTAAGCATTTCGCTGTCAGAAGCACAATCATAATGCATAAGCTCTCTGTCCTTTGGTTTTGTGTAAACACCAACCTCAGCACCATAGAAAACAAGGCCGTACTGTCCTTTCCACAGCTGAATCATCCAGTTCTTATCCTTATAATCGAAACGACATCTTACTGTATCAAAATCAATAAAAGTAAACGGTCCCATTATGTCAAATATTTCGTTATATCCGACCACTCTCTGCCAAGGGTCGGCAGAAGTATAGAAGCAGCCTTCATTCGGATCAAAAAGATAGCCGAGAATACCGCTTTTTTCCATTTCAGCCGAGTAAATACTTTCCGGCTTTGCTTCACTTTTAAAGAAAACAGAAACAGATTCACTTTTTGAGGATATAAGCTTACCGCCGCTTATATTAACATACGCACTTACAGCATAACGGTATGTATCCGTATTTTTCAATTTACCGGTGTTATAACTGTTCTTTGAAACTGAAGCAAGAGTTGACCATGAACCGTCCTTGGCACTGTAAGAATGAATTATATAGCCGGATGCACCGTCAACCTTATCCCATTTAAGTGAAATTCCGTCATCAGAATTAACAGCACCGCTGAGATTCAATGGTACTGCAGGGATTTTTGCTGCTGTTACAACTGAAGAATATGCACCGAAAATGTAGCCGCTGCCCTGCTTGACATAGGTTCTCAGCTTGTATTTGGCAGGAATAACCGCAATCTCTCCGCTAACCTTATATGTGGTTGAAGTTGTTTTGGCAACTTCATCCCATTTGCCTGTCTTTTCGTTGTATCTTACAATCTGGTAGCCGTTAACACCTGAAGCTTTTTTCCAAGAAAGAGTAAAATCTTTTTCAGTACTTGACGCAAGTTTAAAAGATGCAACATCAGAGGGCTTGGTTTTTATACTGAGTGCCGATGATGCAACCCCATACTTTGTTGTTCCGGATTTAGTGTAAGCCTTTATATTAAATTTATATGTTGTATTAGCTTTAAGTGATTTTACTGTATATGAATTGTTAGTTGTATCAGCAAGCTTTTCGTATTTCTTTGTTTTGCTGTTATACTTATATACTCTGTATCCCGTAGCCTTATCAGACTTTGTCCATGAAAGCTTTACGGATGTACTTGCAACAGAGGTAGCCTTGAGGCCTGACACCTTTTTAGGTGCTATTACAGCTTCAACGGTATTGGAATACTTATCAGAATAAACATTTTTGTTTTTCTTAACCTCATAAGCCTTTACCCTGTACTTGTACACTTCACCTGCCTTGACGGAGGTATCCTTGTATGTTCTGGAAGAGGTTGTTTTAACTGCTTTCCATTTTTTATCTGAGGCAGTATATCTGTATACTCTGTAGCCCTTAGCTTTAGAAACAGCTGACCAGGAAAGACTGACACCGCTTGAGGAAGCACTTTTAACGGCAAGTGATTTTACATTGCCTATTGCAGATGCAACACTGACAGTAGAAATTACCATAAGCATACACATCAGCATTAATGTTAAAACTTTAAATAACTTTTTCATATTACCTCCCATACAAAGCATTTATCTTTTACATATATTGTGATGATTTATGTATATATACTATCAGGCAATCTGTACGCCGCCGTAAGGTCTTACAGAAAGAACGTAAGCTGCATCATCGCCAAAGAGTGCCTTCATAGCACCTGTGTACTCTTCAACCATTTCGTCGGGAACAAACGCCTGAATTGTTCCTGCAAATCCGCCACCGTGAACACGCCATGCGCCCTTACCTGAAAGAAGCTGTTCTGAGATGCAAAGAGCTAATGAAAGAGGCTGATCAGCACCTGCTTTCTGAGTATATACATTCTGATTGTACATATATGAAGAGAAACCGCTTTTAATGATGAGTGCCTTAAATGCTTCAAAATCATTTTTGGAAAGTGCTTCTGTCTGAAGTACAACCTTTTCATTTTCTCCGTAATAGTGAAGTGCTCTGATTACCGCTCTGGGACTGACTTTCTTGGCAATATCCCCCGCATTTTCAATAACATCCTTCTTATCAACCTCACGAAGCACCTTTTTGCCGAAATATTCAGCAACCATTTCCATTTCGCGGCGTACTGCGGCATAATCATCAGTAAGGTCTGAGTGGCTGCCTTTTGTATCAACAATAACAAGGCTGTGACCTGATTTTTCAAAATCGAAGTCAATCTTTTTAACGATTGGCTTACTTGTATCTTCAAAATCAATTGTTACAAACGAGCCTACAGAGCAAGCCATCTGGTCAAGAAGGCCACAGGGCTTACCGAAATAAACATTTTCACTGTACTGTGAAATTTTTGCAATTTCAATAGGATCTACCTTGCCGTCATTATAAAGGTAGTTGAGCATTGTGCACACAAGCACCTCAAAAGCCGCAGATGAAGAAAGACCTGAGCCTGAAAGCACCTGAGATGCTGTTGTTGCATCAAAACCGCCGACCTTATAGCCAAGCTCACTGAATCGTGCTGCAATACCTCTGATAATTGACTGACTTCTGCCTTTTTCATTTTCCTTTACGGAAAGGTCGGCACAATCAACGGTATCCATAGGATATCCTGCAGATTTAATTCTGATAATTCCGTCATCATTTTTTGAAGCAACTGCAATCGCATCAAGACTGATGCCCGCAGCAAGAACAAGACCGTGGTTATGGTCAGTGTGGTTACCACCGATTTCACTTCTACCGGGAGCTGAGAAAAGAGCAACCTCTCTTGTGCAGTTTTTATCAAAAAGCTCACTGAATGCAGTAAGGACTTCAAGATATCTGCCGTACTGAGAAGCAATCGCCTCCTTTTTGTATACAACAGAGAACTCTTCCTGAAGAAGTTCTTTTTCAAGTTTTTCTTTCATCTCGCAAATTTTAATCATATTTATCAGCCTTTCTTTTAAATACGTAAGCAAGTCCGTTTAAGGACACTGCCCCGATGAATTTATATTTTATTGCTTTTTCAGGTTTTTCTTTTGAATTTCAGCCCTGGAAAAGTTAAATAATGAAGTAACTCCGCTTACTGAAAGAAGCACCAGACCGGAAAAAATCAGAAGAGGAATAAAGGGAGCTATAAAGCCGAAGGATGCAGGATCAAAAACATTTCGTCCGATAGTAACATAAGAGAAAATCTTATAAGAGAAGCCTGCAAGAGAAATAATAAGGTACTCGAATAATCCTATATCCGTGCTTCCGTAAAGTGTACTGACCGAGCCGAGAGGAATACCGGGAAGAAGACGGCTGAAGAAAAGAACTACCTTTGAGCCGGCTTTACTGCTATCGATATAGCTGTGGGCTTTATCATATTTAGAAAGGATTTTTTCTGCATTTCCTCCTCCGTGCTTTCTGCCCCACAAGAATTTAGCAACAAAGAATATGCTCATACCGGCAATATTGATTGCCGCTGCAATGTACCATTTAAAAATAACGGCACTTGCAACACAAATGCAGGACAAAGGAAACCAAGGGATAAAGGCTTTTACGACATAGTTAAGAAGAATCACAACAACAGAAATCCATGTAGCGCCGTAGGTTTGTATCCACAGTTCAAACTCTTCAAGAGTATGAGTATAACCGCTGTACCAACGGAGAAATTCACGGGTGTTGAAAATTCTGAGAAGAATCATAAGCACAAGAGCAAGAAGAAGTGAGAAAAATGCCATTGATGAAAAACCGTAGGAAAGATTCCTTTTCTTTTTCAAAAAATTCACTCCTTCTCCACATAGTATATCAATAATATTCTATATTAAATAATCCGAATCGTCAAGAAGAATACGGATAAAATTTCCGTAATTAGTGACAAACTGATATTTTTGTGTTAAAATATCAGATATATAAAATTATATGCAAAGGATGATTTATTATGAAACTTGTTGTTCTTGACGGATATGAAGCCAACCCCGGTGATCTTTCCTGGGATTGGATGAAGGAGCTTGTTGACGAGGTTGTGATTTATGATTCCTCCGAACAGGATGAGGTTGTTGAAAGAGCAAAGGATGCTGATATCCTTGTAACAAACAAAAAGCTTCTGACCAAAGAGGTACTTTCACAGTTGCCTAAACTTAAATATATTTCTACCCTTGCAACAGGCTTTAATATGATTGACACTGAATATGCACGTGAAAGAGGCATACTTGCTTCAAACATACCTGCATATAGTACTGACGGTGTATCACAGCTTGTTTTTGCACTTTTGCTTGAAATCACAAACAATGTTGCACTTCACAATGATACCGTAAAAGAGGGTGAATGGACAAAATCCAAGCATTTCTGCTACTGGAAAACTCCCCTTACAGAACTCAGCGGCAAAACATTAGGCATTGTTGGCTTTGGAAAAATCGGTGCAGCAGTGGCTCAGATTGCTAACGGTTTTAAAATGAATGTAATTGCATACTCGCCCAACACAAGAAGCTATGACGGCTACGGCAAGGTTGATTTTGTATCACTTGACGAGGTTATAAAAAACAGTGATGTTATTTCACTTCACTGCCCTCTTAACAAGTACACAGAAGGTCTTGTAAATCTGGAATTCCTGAAAAAAATGAAGAGCAGCGCTTATCTCATCAACACCTCAAGAGGTGCTGTTATAGTTGAGGAGGACCTTAAAAAAGCTCTTGATGAAGGCATAATAGCCGGCGCAGGTGTTGACGTTCTTTCCGTTGAGCCTGCAAAAGCAGATAATCCCCTTCTTTCCTGCGAAAAGTGTATTATTACACCTCACCTTGCATGGGCAAGCTTTGAATCACGCTCAAGACTTATGGATACTCTTATAAAAAATATAAAAGGCTTCCTAAGCGGAAATCCTGTGAATGTTGTAAATTAAACAACAATATAATATTTTAAAGCTTATAGCACCACATTATATATGCGGTGCTATATTTTCTGATTATAAATACAAAAGGTGTTTTTAAGACAAAAGACTTAAAAACACCTTTAATTCTGTTCTGATATTACACAGGTAAGCTATTATTCTGTGAAGCCTGATTCAACAAGCTTTACAAGCTCTTCAACAGCCTGCTCTTCATCGGGACCGCCTGCAATGATACGGATATCGGTACCGCCCATAATGCCGAGTGAAAGAACACCGAGAAGGCTCTTTGCATTTACTCTTCTTTCTTCCTTTTCTACCCAGATTGAGGACTTGAATTCATTTGCCTTCTGGATGAAGAAGGTTGCCGGACGAGCATGAAGACCTACCTGATTCTGAACTTTTACATCTTTAACAAACATATCTGATTACTCCCACACACAAAATATTTTTCACCATACGGAAGAATCTGAAAAGAAAATAATGATTCTATCCCCTGGCAGAATTATCAATTTCTCATATATTATACCACAAATCTTTCCTTCGTCAATGAAAAAAAGTGACTTTAAAACATTTTGGTTGGTAGACTAAATGTTGCACAAAATCACTTTGCGATTTTGTGCAACATTACCATTGTTTATTCCTCTTTTTTATCTTCTTTAAGTTTATTCTTCAATTGTCTCAGATATTCAATATCTTTCTTGGAAAGATCAGCAGAAGAGAGCATATCGGGACGTCGCATATAGGTTCTTTCAAGGCTCTTTTCTCTTCTCCATTTTTCTATATTAGCATGATGTCCTGATAACAGTATATCCGGCACAGCTCTGCCTTGCCACTCATAAGGTCTTGTATACTGCGGATACTCAAGAAGTGAATTGAAATGGCTTTCATCGGTAAATGCATCCTCATTGGCGAGTACGCCCGGGAGCATTCTTGAAATACTGTCAGCAAGAATAAGAGCAGGAAGCTCACCGCCTGTAAGCACATAATCACCTACAGAGATTTCTTCATCAACAATTTCTTCAATAACTCTTTCGTCAACACCTTCGTAATGACCGCAGAGAATTGCAATGTTATCCATTTTTGAAAGCTCTTTTACTCTTGACTGAGTCAAGGTTTTACCCTGAGGTGACATAAATATAAGATGAGGCCTTGTACCTGTTCTCTCACAAAGATCCTTATAGCAGTCATAAATAGGTTGAATCTGCATTACCATACCCATTCCGCCGCCGTAAGGTGTATCGTCAACTCTTCTGTGCTTATCAAGAGTATAGTCCCTGATGTTTGTGCAACATATTTCAACCTTATTTTCCTGCCTTGCTCTGCCGATTATACTTTCGGAAAGAACAGACTCGCACATTTCAGGAAAAAGAGTAAGTATATCAATTCTCATCGTCAAAAATACCTTTCAGAGGGCGGATTTTAATAACACCTGCGACAACATCCGTATCAATAACAACGGGCGGTATTGCCGGAATAAGATATTCGCCTTTCTCGTTTGTTATATGCCACACATCATTAGCACCCGTTTCACTTACATCGGTAAGTGTTCCGTATATAATGCTTTCATCGTCAGCATCAATAACCTTACAGTCAATAAGCTCCTGTATGAAATAAGTTCCATCAGGCAGTTTTGCTTCACTGCGTTTCATATAAAGAACCTTTTCACGGTACTTTGAAGCTTCTTCTATAGTATCAATACCCTGAGCCTTCATAATAACCATATGACCGTTGGGACGGCAGGAAACCTTTAAGGGCTTTTCTCCTTTTTTATCAAGATATAGGGTTTTGAATTTTTTCATAAAATCGGGGGCATCACACCAGGGCTGCACACGCATTTCACCTTTTATGCCGTGAGTGCCCGTAATTTTACCGATTTCAAGATACTCTTTTATCATAGCCTTCTCCTTTATACATCGGAAAGATACTTTTCAATTTCTGCTGAGGACATATTGAGAGCCTCCTTCATATGACCGATGAAGATACTTCTTTTTTCCTCAACAATTGCTCTGAGGGTTGCCACACGCTTTTTCCATGAGTCATAGCTTGAAACTTCCCATCTGTCATAGTGATACGGCATTTCAGAATCGATTTCCGCCACAAGCTCATCAAGAATTTTGAGCATTCTTTCGGTTTTGAAGGTAGTTTTAAGCTGCTCTGAGAAGATTTCCATCATTCTCTGACGGAAGTTCTTGTTTTTGATAAGATTGCTTGTAATTGTTGTTCTGAAGCCCTTACCTACACCGTGACCTTCAGGGTCCATATAATTATCAATTAAGTTTGTTGTATAGGTTGAGCCCCAGAGAGCCCAGTCAACGTCAAAGAATATCCAGCGCCATTTTGCACCCTCAGTATTCTCACGCCAGAACTTGATGTTACCTGTATCCGTATTGGTAAAGAAGGATTCACACATCCAGTAATTTATAAGCTCATCAATATCAATAAGTGAGCATACATAGTTATAATATTCATCGTTTCTCATATCGTGAGCCTTGATATAATCAATAAGCTTCTGATATTCAGCCATCGTACCACTCTTGACTCGGTTGTTACCCTTGATAAGGTCTACATTGTCAGGGTCAATTCCGTGGTGATTTGCAAGGTAATCCTCGTCAATTTTTTCTCTGAGATCATAAATTCCGTGGTACTTGCCGTTGACATAGCATACAACAGGCTGATAGTCCATAAGGTCAATATCCATCTGATTTTTGATAACCATTGCACAGAATGCATCTCTGATATGAGCAACATTATAATCCTGACCGCCGTTACGAAGAACAAATGACGAGAACACATTTACTTCATTATCCTCAAAAAACGGATAGCAGACCTCCTGAGGTCCGTATTTATCCTTCAATTTGATTTCAACACTCTTTTGTGCGTTGGCTCTGGAATACTGACCGAAAACAGAAATACCCGCATCAAAACTGACCTGAGCAACACCGTCAGTTGTCATATACTCAAAATTAACAGGTCTTTCCCAATTCTGCCAGAAGTTTGCACCGACATGAGGAAAGGTTGCGGTATAACCGGGACCGTTTGCCCAGATACCTGTATTATAATCGTACAGATTTTTTTCATCTGTGGTGAGAAATACAACGGGAATATCGTGCTTTCTGTTTGTTACAAGATAAGTTGCACACACAGTATCAGAAGGCACATAACCGTCAAGAAAAGCCTTAGCTCTGAGCACTGTTGTTTTTTCAACAGTAATAGCACTCTCATAAAGCTTTGATTTTCTGGTAGGTACACTTCCGTCGGTAGTGTAGCGGATTTCACCTTTTTGAGCAGTTATTTCAATTGTAGTACCCTTATCAGTATATGAGCTGTCACGGGAAAACTCGGGAGCTGCAAGACTTTTTTGCATTACCTCTGCAGAGTTTGCCTTGCCGGGAGTAAGGCCCTTATAATATTTAACCTCATTTGTACCGTTAACATCTCTGCCCGCACTGTATCCGCTCTGAAGTCTTCCGTAAGTAAATGTGTCAACAATAACATTATCCTTACTGAGCAGATAAATTGTTTCACCGTAACGGTTAAGACCGTAATTGCGGTAAATATTACCTGTTGATGAGCTTACATAGTCACTGTCGGCAGAATATATTGCAACATATTCACCGGGTGCAAGAGTTTTTTCCGGCAATTGCTTAAAGCTCTCCGCTTTTTTGCCGTCGGAGAGCTTGTAATCAGCTAAATTCAATTCTTTGTCCGTTGTGTTGTAAAGTTCAACATAATCAAAATATTCGCCGAGAGCTGACTGTGAAACCGTTGTGTTAACAGCGGCAACCTCAGTAATCGAAATCTCGTGGCTACCGGTATAAAGTGCACTGTCAACACTTTCTACAAAGGTGCCTGCGTTTTCCTTACCCGGTGTTGCTTTTGTATAAAATACATATTTCTTATTATCTTCAGCACTTCTTCCGCAGGTAAGGTTAGAGAACAGTTCAAACACCTGAACCTTATCAATTTCCTTGCCTGACTTATTATAAAGGCAAAGCATTTCTTCCTTGCCGTTAAGCTTGAAATCCGCATGTATTTTATTTGAGCCGTTATATTCCTTTACTTTACCGGAAAGATAAACAACTGCATATTCACCCGCCTTGATTTTAAAGGATGGGAATGTCCATTTTGCCTTATCCATACCGTCATCAGAAAGAGAATAACCGCGAAGGTTTACCGTGCTGTCAGAAATATTGTGAATTTCAACCCAAGAAACAAAATCGCCCTCGTCATCCATAAGAGTTTCTGTTGAATTGGGAGCATATTCATTAATATAAACCTTACCTTTAAGATCCTCTTCCTGTGTTGCAATAACGGAAACCGCCTCTCCTGTATTAGGAGCACCGGGAGTAGGTGAATCAAAAATTGTAAGCTTTTCTTCAGCCCCTACGCCGTAGCTCTGGTCAGTTTCCAAAGGCAGAACTATCATTCTGCAAAGCATCTTACCCTTGGGATTATAAAGGTAAAGACTTTCACCCTTTGTGCTGATTGAAAGCGGAACATGAATAATTCTGTTTTCAGTATCAACCTTTTCAATTCCGTTAGCGTATATAACAATATACTCACCCGACTTGAGGGTGAAGTCAGGGAAAACAAACTTATCCATATTTGATGAGTTATCAGTCAGCATATAACCGTTGAGATTAATGGGCTGCATTGTTGGATTATGAAGCTCAATCCAGTCGCATATATCACCGTTTTCATCGGCAATTGTTGTGGCGTTGTTTGACATAACCTCAGATATGTAAACATCCTTGGTAATACCTGTGTCATCACAAGCCGTAAAAGCAAGGCAGATTATAACTGCTAATAATAAAGTTAAAAGAAGTTTTTTCATATTTATCACCATATTTTAAAATACTATTTCATCAAATTTTGCGTTTATACAGTCAGCAAGGCTCTGAGGTGAAAGGATAAGCTGAGCACCAAGCATACCGCCGCTTATAATAATCTTGTCAAAGCTGAGAGCCGAGGAATGAATAACGGTTTTAAACTGCTTTTTCATACCTATGGGAGTACAGCCGCCCCTTATGTATCCGGTAACATCACGTATATCTTTAACATGTAGAAGCTCCACACTTTTTTCCGAAACGGAACGGGCAGCTTTTTTTAGATCAAGCTCTTTATGAACGGGAAGGCAAAACACATAATATTCCTTACTTTTACCCACAGCCACAAGAGTTTTGAAGCTCATATCATAGCTTTGAGAAAGCTTATCTGCAATGTGAACACCGTCAATGAACTCATAACACTGATAGTAATTCACGGTGTAAGGTATCTTCTTTTTATCAAGAATACGCATTGCGTTGGTCTTTATATTTTTATCCTTTGCCATTTTGAGCCGACCTTTTATTGACTAAAATTATTCTTTCAAGTATAATAACACATAATATCAAATATTTCAACAAATAGGAGAAGAAAATGATAAATATTATTTGTCCCGTTTGCGGTGACTCCCTATATAAAAACAACCGGACATACCGCTGCAGAAACGGTCACTGTTACGACGAAGCCAAAGAGGGTTATGTTAATCTTCTCACAGGCTCAAAATCAGGCAATCTCATCGGAGACAGCAAGGAGATGGCAAGGTCACGCAGAGACTTCCTTTCAAAAGGATACTTCTCTCCTCTTGCTGATAAAATATCAGATTTAATAAACAAATACAGCAAAACTAAGCCTGCAGTTTGTGATATATGCTGCGGTGAAGGATGGTATGCAGATTACGTAAAAAATAAGACTAATTGTGAAATTGCAGGCTTTGATATTTCAAGAGAAATGATACGCCTTGCTGCAAAAAGAAAAAATAATATGACATTCTTTGTGGCAAACATTTCAAAAATACCACTCGGCGATAACAGCATTGATATCTGTTATCATTTGTTTGCACCCTTCCACGAAAAGGAATTCAGCCGTATTACAAAGAACGACGGCATAATAATAACTGCTGTTGCAGGTGAAGACCATCTTTTTGAGCTGAAAGAAATTCTTTATGATACACCCTACAAAAACGATGAAAAGCCACCGGAAACAGAAAAGCTTGTGCTTAAAGAAAAAATTAAGGTAATTAAGAAAATCCACCTTAATTGTAAAGAGGATATAGATGCACTTTTTAAAATGACTCCTTATTACTACCATACAAGCGAAAAGGACAAAGAAAAGCTCAGTGCATTTAATGAGCTTGATGTTACAATTGATTTTGCAATATTCGTTTACAATAAAGCTTCAGGACTGCTGTGATTGCAACAGTCCTGATTTTTTTAATCTGCCGCTGCGGCATTAACGCTTAAATCCTGATTTTTAAAAGCTGTTTCATATTTTTCAACAGCAGCGTGCCTGCCGTTACCCTGTATATACCAATCATATCCGCCGAGATAATCAGCACTGTGGCCGACTAATTTACCCTCAACCTCACTGCAGAAAAAGACATTGGTTGTTTTATTTTCAGGCAAGGTACGGTATTCTTCCAATAATCCGTTAGGCTGCTGACCGCCGTTAAAATACAGTGTTATTTCTTCAGGTAATGTGCCTTTTATATTGCGGTGCACCTTGACTTTATAAACAGTAAACGGAAATTCTTCCCAGAGCACAAATCTTCTGTAAAAAAGCTCATCATACTCTGTGCCGAGAATTTCTTCAACGGTACCGAAAAATGCATAATCGGCAAAGCCCATACATTTTTCTGTTTCAGAAGTGTCAAAAATATAATTAACACACATAGGCACTCTTTCCATTTCTGAAAAAGGCTGAGTCACGGGCTGAAGTCTGCTTTCCAGCACCTTGATACGGATAAATCCGCCAAGCACTACACTCATGCTAACAATAAGCAACACCAAGGCTAAACACAATAAAATCTTAACCTTATTTTTCATAGAAAATCCCCTTTCGGTTTCTTACATAATATTAGAGAGATTCAGGGTGCGTTTTGTTGCATAAAAAATACAGAGGAAGCAAAAAACTTCCTCTGTATGTATATTATTCTTTTGAGAAGCCGTAGTAAATGTCTTCTGTGTATACGTTGTTCTCGTCCTTATCGTGGTGAGAATACCAAACCTGAGCGAAGAAGGGGTTAACCTTAGCGATTTCGTCATACTTCCAGGGCATGGGAAGACATTCGGGACACCAGTGACCGCCCTTAAGTGCAAGGTTGGGTGACATTTCGAATTCGTGACCGCAAGCACACTTCCACTTAAGCGGAGTATAAACATCCTTGCCCATCTTCTTTGAAAGACATTCACCACCTCTGAATTCAGCAGCCTTTTTCATATCTGCAATGCCGAGAGTATTGAAGTCCTTAGTTTCATCATAACCGTGGTCAAGGTAGCTCATTTCATACTTATCAGGGATAACAACCTCGAACTCATCCCATGTCTTGGGAATTGCGTTGTACTTTTCAAGTGAGCCGTAGTATGCAGTGATTCTGTCCTTCATACCGTTCTTGATCCATGCCTGTGTGCCGTAAAGAGGAGTATTAGCGATGGGCTCCATCATAAACTTCTTAACAAGACCGAGAGGAGCAAGACCTGATAATTTATAGAAGAATGCAACCTGATTTGCCATTCTCTTGAAGTATTCCTTAACAGGAACGTTATGTCTGAAGTGGAGATAGTTTTCAAGGTCGTCAGCATCAGTGTACCACTGGCCGTGGAAGTTCTGAGTGATGAACCAGTTGGGGTTGAAGAGCTTTTTGGGAACATCAGCACCTCTCATACCGATAGCATTGAGAAGAAGAACCTCGAATTCATAATTGGTAATTCTGTAGTCGGGGCCTGAGCTGATGTTATAGAATCTTCTCCAGAATTCCTCGGGAACTGAATCATTACATACCTTAGCACAAAGAAGACCGCTATCTTCAACAGTTGCCCATTCAAGAACACCGTTGATGGGAACGTGGAACATAATGGGATCCATATTCTTAAGAATTTCAGGATAAAGAATACCTGTCTGACGGAGAGATACCCAATACTTAAGGCCTGATTCAGCAATGATTGCTTCAGCCTTGGTTTTTGAAATTGCATAGTGGTCATAAACACTGATCTGAATCGGGTCACCTGTTCTACCCCAGTGTGTGGGATAGTTTCTGTCACCGGTTTCAGCAACTGTACCGATATATACAACCTTAATTGCATCGGGATCGGGCTGAGCCTTTACAGCCTTAACAATGTTTTCCATTGCTGTAACGTTAGTGTAAAGAGTCTTCTTGGGGAAGTAGTCAGCAGCAGGTGATACAAGACCGCCAACATGAAGAACATAGTCTGAACCTGTTACACATTCAAGAATGTCTTCATAATTTACAAGGTCACCCCAAACGATTCTTACTGAAGGATCGTTTTCATAAGCGGCGAACTTTTCTTTGTTTTTCTGACTTCCGCGGTTAAGAACAACGATATTGTACATATCGCGTCTCTTATAAAGCTCTTTGAAAGCCTGAAAGCCCATAGTACCGGTTGAACCGGTGAGAAATACGGTTTTTTTCATAGTCTTCTACCTTTCTAAATTCAATTGGGTAACTTTACCCCATAACGACTAAAGTATACAACAAACTTTCACAATAATTGTTAACAAACAGTTAATTGTCACTGTCTTATCTGTTATAAACTTCAAGTATTTCCTTTGCTCTTTTGCTTATATCAAAACGGAGACTTTTGGGTGTTACAACCTCAACCTTCGATCCGAACTGCATAAGCCATGAAACAAGTCCGTCACTTATAGAGCACTTAGCCATAAGCTCAAAACAATCCGGCACTTCTGACCTTCTGAGTGTGACATCACTGCCGAATCGGTCAAGTATCTCTTCAAGAATGGAGTTGTGACAAACAATTTCTATGCGCTGAGTATCACCACTGAACATGTTAAAGGTTTTTGAAGAATAATCGGCAGAATCGAAGGAAAGCTTATACGGTGAAACCTCAGTAAAGCTTCGGCTCGGCTTGTCGGTTATTTCAACCTTTTTCATTCTGTCAATTCTCAGATGCATAAGGTTGTTGTACTTTTCCGTATTACCTACAAGGTAATAGTGGTCATTACTCCATATCATGGCATACGGGCTGACACAATGTTCTTTTTCGTGGTACATTATACCGTCGCATTTTTCATTAACTGCTCTTTTACTGTAAATAAAGCTTATCTGTCTGTTCTGAGAAATGGCCCGGTGTATTTTATCTATGTAGTAATAAATCTCTTCATTGGCACACTTGACTCTGTTTTCTATATATACCTGACCTTCAAGATTGTTTTTCTGCTTTTCACTGCACAGAGTACCGATTTTTCTAATAAGCTCCTTTGTTTTTTTAGGCGTGATAAAGTTTGCCGCCTGAACAGCATCAATAAGAAGCCTGAGTTCCGGCAGTTCGAACTCTCTTGAAAGAAGACAGTAGCCTGTTTTAGGAAGCCTTGCCGAGTCAATATCAATACCAAAATCCTTCAGGGTGTTTATATCACTGTAAATTGACTTTCTTTCACATTTAATTCCTTGCTCATTCAGCATTTCAATAAGCTCATCAGCACTTACCGGGTTATCCTCGTCACTGTTTTTCCTAAGGTATTCATTGATATAAAGAAGCTTTAATTTTGTTGGTTTTTTCTCTGCCATATTTTCACCTCATTTGAGAACTGCCCATTAAGTATAAGCTTAACGGGCAGATTTTTTATTAATAGGTCATTTTTGCATTAAGGTTTTTAACAACATCCTCGTGAAGCTTGATAAGCTCACGGTCATAAGAAAGCATACCGTTAACCTCAAACTCAACATCAGAAACCTGAGTGTAAACTGTTGCAGAAAGTCCTCTTTTAATGTTCGGAATAATCTGATGCTCATGCAGCTTTCTGTAAGCCTCAGTGAGAGCATCCTTACTCTTATACATCTGATATCCAAAGCTCTTTGAATAGTTCCAGACATGGCCGTGAATATTATGGCTATAGCCGCCGAATTCACTCAGAACAATGGGTCTGCCGTCATATTTGGGAAGAATAACGGGAAGAATGTATTTGTGCATACTTCTGAAATCGGCACCCTTCTGGTCGTACCAGCCGCTTGCGTGGTCACAGAAACGGGTAGGATCCTTCTGCTTTGTCCAGTCGCCGATTCTCTTTGCATCAAACTGTCCCCAGCCTTCGTTGAAGGGTACCCAGCAGCAGATAGAAGTGAAATTATAAAGATTATCAATCATCTGCTCATATTCTTCTTCAAACTGAAGTCGCCATTCGATTTTATCTCTGTTGAAGGTTTTATATGTGTTATCCTTCTTGGTCATATAAACGATAGGATTGAGTGTGCCATGTATGTTAGGAAGAACACCTGCGTGGAAAAGGTTAAGAGCCTTGCCGCCGCTTACCATATCCTGCCATACAAGCATACCGATTTTGTCGCAAAGGTAATACCATCTGTGGGACTCAACCTTGATATGCTTACGAAGCATATTGAAGCCTAAATCCTTCATGGTCTGAATATCATAAATCATTGCTTCTTCCGTGGGAGGAGTCATACCGCCGTCGCTCCAATAGCCCTGATCAAGAAGCCCCTTCTGGAAATACGGTTCATTATTCAGGAACAGTCTGTTGTATCCGCCGTGAGCTCCGATTGAGAATTTTCTCATACCGAAATAGCCCTTAACTTCATCAATACCCTTTTCGCTTGTAAGAGTAAGCACAAAATCATAAAGGAAGGGGCTTTCGGGACTCCAGAGCTTCTGCGAAGGAATTTTAACCTTACCGTCAGAAGGCATTGCACCATCATACACAACAGAGTCTCCGTCAAGCACTTTGACTTTAAGTTCACCTTCACCCTTTATTACCGGGAGAATTTCAATAACAGATTCATCAATATCAGGTGTAATTCTATAGCTTTCAATGTAGTTTTCGCAAACACCTTCAAGCCATACAGTCTGCCAGATACCCGATGTAGATGTATACCAGAAGCCGTGAGATTCACTTGCCTGCTTACCTCTGTTCTGCCAACCGCCATCGGTGGGGTCCCAGGCTCTTACTGTAAGCTCATTTTCACCGTCTTTAAGCATATCGGTAATATCAAAGCTGAAAGGACAGTAGCCGCCAATGTGTTCACCGACTTTAATACCGTTAACATAAACCTTTGTTTCCCAGTCGACAGCTTCAAAGTGAAGAATTATTCTCTTTCCGGTAAACTCTTTACCAAGATTGAATTTTTTTCTGTACCAGAGAGCGTCATCCTTGCTCACTCTTTTACAAACACCTGAAAGACAGCTTTCAACTGCAAAAGGCACACGGATTTTTTCTTCAAATTCATCGCACCACTCCTTATCTTCATCGGTGATTGCGAAATCGAAAAAGCCATTAAGATTCATCCAACAGTCTCTCACCATCTGAGGACGGGGATATTCGGGAAGGGGCATATCACACATTGCTGCATCTGCCCAACGGGTTTTTAATGTCAACATTTTATATTTCCTCCGATTAATATTATTTGAGATACGCTGTTGATACCCAACCGTTTACACCTGTTGTTGTATCAGTTACATAAGCCCAGCCTGAAACACCTGACTTATAGCCTATAACCTTAACAGGATAGTTGATGGGAATTGTTTTAACAACACCATAGTTTGTGCCGGGTCCTTTTCTGAGATTAAGAGTAAAGGTTGTATACATAATCTTACCGCTTCCGTTCTTATCAGGTGAAACAGCACCTGAGGGAACTGTTGTAGAATCATTTGTGGGTCTTGAAGAAGAAAGGTAAGCCTTGCTTATCCAACCGTAAACACCGAAACGGGTTGAATATACATAAAGGAATCCGTTCTCAGAGCCGTAAACCACAACCTCAGAGCCCTTCTGAAGGTGAAGAACAAGAGAAGAATCCGTAGTGGCCGAAGCTCTTACTCTTACACTGTTTGCAGTTACATATGCTTTATACTTTGTTGCAAGGTACTTGGCAGGCTTTTTAACCGGAACATTATTGATACCGTAGCCTTCTGTAGCCTTGGGAGCAGTTGTTGAAGGGGCCTTAGTTGTTGTAACTGGCTTTCTTGTAGTTGTAACAGGTCTTTTTGTAGTAGTTACGGGGCGCTGAGTTGTTGTGACAGGTTTCTTTGTTGTGGTCTCCTTTGTTGTTGAAGGAGCAGTTGTGGATTCAACCTCCTGAGTTTCCGAGGTTGTTGTTTCATCCTCAGTCACATCAGCTTCTGTTGTTTCCTCGTCTGTGATATCTTCTGTTGTATCTTCTTCATCTGTTTCAGCCTCTGTTGTATCTTCTTCTGAGGTTTCATCAGCAGCTGAGGTTGAAGTTTCGTCTTTCTGAGTTGTTGAGGGTGCTTTTTCAGGGAAGACGTTCTTTATTACATATCCACCTGCAAAAACAAGGCATACAAGAAGGATACATAAAGCCACAACAGCAGCAATACCGCTTTTCATTTTGCCTGATTTCACATAGGTATCATCGTCATCGGATAATACATCCTCAGGCTCCTCGGCCGAAACACCGTCCTGTGCCACAGCAACTACGGGGATTTCTTCATATTCCTCTTCCTCAGGCTCAGCAGAAAGAATATCTTCAACATCTTCATAAGCTTCTTCAACAGGAGCAAAAGCCTCATACTCGGGATATGATACATCCTCCTCAGGTATTCTGATTTCCGAAACATCAGCTGACTGGGCTTCATTTTCAGATACTTCTTCAGCTTCAATGGGTGAAGAATAGGAATAAATATCTTCTATTTCCTCAGAAGCTTCTGTTGAGATATCAGCCTCAGCTTCATTTGCCTCATCCTGATAAACCTGTTCTTGCTCTGCAGCGGTGTGAGCCTCTTCTTCTGCAGCTTCCTGCTGAGCGGCATCGGACTCATCTGCAGAAATTTCTGCTTCAGGATTATATTCAGGCGGCTGATAGCTTAAGTCATATTCAACCGGGTTGAAATCCTGTGCAGCATATTCCGGAATGCTTTCAACCACAGGCACACTTTCTTCAGCGTCATTAACAGGAAGCTCAGCTGCAACCGTGTTTTCCTTTTCTTTTTCAATGCCCGCACCGAAAATATTCGGTGTGTAATCGGGAATATTAACCTCAGGCTCAGAAGAGTTATCGTCTTGCAGATTGAGAATCATACCGCAATAAGGACATATTTCCGCTCCGTTTTCAATTTCTTTGCCGCAAAAGCCACATTTCATTATATATCACTCCTATATTTTAAACTGTGTATAATTACCTAAAATATATTCTAACATATAGAAAAAAAGATTGCAAGGATTATATATTATTTTATTATAAATAAAACAACAGACAGTTGAGTTTTATTCTTAAGCTCAACTGTCTGTACACTATACTGACTGTATATATTCAATAAATATTTATAAGCTTGCGAAGCAATTATTTTGCTGTCTTTTCAAACCTGATTACATTAAAGGAAAGAGGCTTGAGTTCAGCAGTAATAACGTTTCCGTTTTCTTCCGGAATAGGATTTTTGTGCATACACACACTTTCATCACCGAAGGTATTTTCCTTATTTATATCATAACCGTCCATTGAGGTAAATTCAACAGCCTTATAGCCTTCAAAGCCTAAAAGAGAAATATCAAGTTCCATTTTTTCGTCCATAGATCGATTGACGGCAAAAATCGCAACAGCATCATTTTCTTTATCATAGGTTGCAATAGTTTCAAGGTACGGTACATCAGTAAACTCCTTGCAATCATACTTAGGCGAATCCACTATTGGTCTAATCGCATCACCTTTTGCATATTTTGACATTTCACGGAACGGGAAGAAAATTGTCTGACGGAAGGCTTCACCGCCTGTTTTTGTGAAAATGGGTGCAATAACATTAACAAGCTGTGCAAGGCAGGCTATCTTGACCCTGTCCGCATGGCGAAGCAGAGTGATAAGCATACAAGCTACTACAAGTGCATCCTCAAAGTTATAAATATCCTCAAGCTGCGGCGGTGCAATTGACCATTTATCATAAGGTGCACCGTTAGAATGATACCAGACATTCCATTCATCAAATGAAAGATTAATCTGCTTTTTTGTTCTCTTTTTAGCCTTCACAAAGTCACATATACAGATAACACTGTAAATAAAATCTTCAAGCTCAAGGCTCTTTGCAAGGAAAGAAGGGGTATCCTTACTATGGTTGCCGTAATACTGATGAAGAGATATGTAATCTACATTATCATAAGCAATATCCAAAGCAGTTGCTTCCCAATCACCGAAGGTGTGCATTCCTCTTGATGATGAACCGCAAAGAACAGTTTCGATTGAGCCGTCCACCCATTTCATAAGCTTGGAGGCCTCATTTGCAATTCTGCCGTATTCCGTAGCGGTCTTGGCACCCATCTGCCAGGGACCGTCCATTTCATTACCGAGACACCAGAGTTTGACATCCCAAGGATCTTTATAGCCGTGCTTTATTCTCATATCCGAATACTTTGAGCCTGATTTATGATTACAGTACTCAACAAGATTTTTAGCATCTGCAGGACCTCTTGTGCCGAGATTTACAGCCATCATGGGTGATGTTCCCGCTTTTTTGCACCAGCGCATAAATTCATTTGTGCCGAATTTATTAGGCTCGGTCACACCCCAGGCGAGCTCAAGTCGGGACGGTCTCTCGTTTACAGGTCCGACACCGTCTTCCCAATCATAGCCGGAAACAAAATTACCTCCGGGATATCGTACAACAGGCACACCAAGTTCATTTATCATTCCTATAACATCTTTTCTGAAGCCCTCTTCGTCACTCAAAGGATGTCCGGGCTCATAAATTCCGCCGTAAACAGCTCTGCCGAGATGCTCAATAAATGAGCCGAATACTCTTCTGTCAATTTCACCGATTTTAAGCTCTTCGGCAACAGTAATTTTTGCTTTCATATGTTTTCTCCTTTTTTCAGGTATTTGCTATAATATAATTTCAGTGTTATCAATTAATGTTGTAAAACGTAATAAGTATTTATTTTAAAGGCTTTGTTCTTTCATAAATTGTAATTACTATAGGAATAAGTATTAACTGAATTGCTATTCCGGGAAGAGCATTAAAAACTGCACTTGTCCAAAAAACGGAAATACTGAACTTAGTTGTATCAAGTCCGACACAAAAAAGCTGGACTATCCCCCATACAAGTCTTCCTGAAATCATTGACAGAACAAGTGAAGTATAAATGTTAACCGTCTTTTTAGAAAACAACCGATAAAAAAGGCCTGACGCAAATCCGTAGACAGCAAGCTCAAATGCCATTGCAAAGGCTGTCGGAAATAATTTGGGTACTCCAAGTGTAAAAGAACGAAGTAACGGAGCAATAAAGCCTACAACAAGACCCCACGGTGCACCGCAGATATATCCGCAAAGGATTACGGGGATATGCATAGGACACAGCATAGAACCTATCTTGGGAATCTGTCCCGTTAAAAAAGGCATAACAAACGCCATAGCAAGAAACATTGCAGCGTGTGCAAGATTAATGGTAGAATTCTGTTTTTTCATAAAAAGTCCTTTATTTCAGGGTTTAAATTTTATATTTTCACGCCCGACACCATATACATTCTTTCGTCAGATACCATAATGTCAACATCACAGAACTCTGACATAATTTCTGAAAGCTTTTCCTTGGATGGTAAGGGCAGTGATATGTTCCTGGCAGTACCTGAATGGCACTTCTCAAGCTCTTTTTCACTGATTCCGTGAGCCACTGAAAGTCTTCCGCCTTTTTTCATATGCTTTGTCAGATTTTCAAAAAGAGCCTTCGGGTTTGTAAAATGAGGAAAAGCATTGTAAATCATAACTGCATCGAATTGCTTTTCAAAGCTGTAGCTTTCAGCATCTGAGCAAATAACCTCAATACCCCGGAATTTCTCTTTTGCCTTTTTCACCATTTCCGCGGAAATGTCAATACCGGTTACATCGGCACCGAGAGATATATAATCCGGAAACAATACACCTGTTCCGCAAGCGACATCAAGTATGTGCTTACCCTTTGAAATGCCGCCCATATCTAATATCAGGCGGATGACATCTTCATTGCGAAGCTGAATATCATCCCAATGAGGTGCCACAGCATCAAAAAATTCAATAACTTCTTTTTTATCCATAGCTTACCCCATCATTGACGTGTTTTTAAAATGCAGCTCTTTCATTCCCTCAACCTCGTCACATACAGGCTTGAGATTGCAGGAATCACAGTCGAACTTAACGCTGTTCATAATATGGTTGAGCGTTTCGGTGATGTTGTTATTTTTCTTTGCTAAAGCTTCAAGCTGACTGTAATCGGCATCGGGAGCAGTAATAAAAATAACACTTACACCCTTTACTGCAGGGTTCTCTTTATACTTACTTATCAGCAAGCTGCCGACCTTCTGAAAGCTGATACCGTCTTTTACCGCTTTTTTTGATACACGTACCGCTTCTTTATGTGAGCGTGAAGATGTTCTTATCATATATCCTTCGGGAAAATAATGATATTTAACATACTCGATTTTTCTGATTAAATTGTAAGCCTTCTGCTGGTCCTGTTCATCCTCAATCTGAACAAGGCAGATTCTTGCGAACTTCCGACTCTGTGATATATTATCAAGGTCGTCACCTATAACGGTAATACAGTCGTCTGTTTCCTTGCTTGTAACAAGATTAAAGCCTGTGCCTTCAAGCTCAAAAGCAGTATCCCTCTGCAGAATAACCTTACTGTAGAGTGTATCCGTCCAAAGCTTTTCGCTTAACTGAAAGTGCTTCATAGGAAGCTTTTCAGTAAGCTCAGAAACATCACTTATTAAAGAATCAAAAAAGTTCATTACAGTTTTTTGTCCCTTTTCATTTTGTCATAGCGATTTTTCCAGAGCCAGTCATAAACTACTCTGACAAGCTTCATATCAAGGTTAAACCAATAAATTGCAAATGTAAGCACAAAAAAGCATACTACAACAGCAAGTATAATTAAAAATATATTCATATCAGTTCACCTTACTGAGGCCTTTCTGTCTTGCATACTCTGCCGCACCGAGAGCACCCATAAGCTGAGGGTCAGTTTTAAGCTCAACAACCTTGATTTTAAGCACCTTTTCAATAGCAGCCTTCAGACCGTCATTCTTTGCACAACCACCTGTAAGAGTAATACTGTCTGTTGCACCTGCCTTTTTAGCCATAACAAAGCATCTCTTTGCTACTGCGAGCTGAATACCTGCAGCAATTTCATCCATAGGCTTACCCTCACCTACAAGAGAGATAACCTCACTTTCAGCAAAAACTGTGCACTGAGCAGTAATGGGAATTGTATTTTTAGCACCGAGAGACAGCTTTGAAAATTCAGGAAGTGTCATTTCAAAAGCATTCGCCATAGCCTCATAAAATCTGCCGGTGCCTGCAGCACATTTATCGTTCATTGCAAAGTTCTTAACTGTGCCGTCAGTATCTATTGAGATACCCTTTACATCCTGACCGCCTATATCAATAATAGCCTTCACTTCGGGATTTGTTACATGAACACCCATTGCGTGACAGCTGATTTCAGAAATGTTTTCATCAGCAAAAGGCACCTTGTTTCTGCCGTATCCGGTACCGATAAGATAGCTGATATCTTCAGCTGACTGAAGGTCCTCAACCTGACTTACAGCATCACCAAGGGCAATCTCCGCACTTGCAACGGGGTTGATTTTACTCCTGTTTGTAACGCTGGCAACCATTTTGCCGTTTTCATCCAGAATAACACATTTTGTGTAGGTAGAGCCTACATCACATCCGCCAAAATATTTCATTTTAATTTTCTCCTTTACCAAGCTAAGTCGTCTTCAAAGTCAAGAAGAGAAGCATCAAGAGGCTCTTCCTGAAGAACTGTCTGCATATATTTGTTTACCTGCTCACGCATATCTCTTCTTGAAATCGTGCGCGGATCCATAAGGTCCTGCTTGACCCATATGAAGTTAATATTTCTCTCTCTTGCCTGATCGTCAAATATACCGGTAAGGCCATCCATACCTTTGCAGGAAATCTGGTCATACATAATGACGGTATCTGCATTGTATTCTTCAACTATACGCCAAAGTTCGTCAACAACATTTCTGTAACCGCCCTTTGTATGCTTACGCATAATGGAGCGCTGATAGGTCTTTGCAAGATCCTTAAGAGACTGTTCTTTGTCTTCTGTATCGATTTCAAGATATGAAATCATTGTTTCCATATCCATAACCACGTTCATACCCCAACAATTTTCCAGCCAGTTTGCAAAGGAAGTATAGTAGTTAGCAGGACAGCTCCACACAACAGCTCTGTGACGCATCTCTTTTGATACAGGGGTCTTATTCTCATACGCCTTCATCATAATTCTGTTAACCTTTTCGTCAACCTTAAGGAACTTTTCGTTTGTGCCGCCTGAAAGGTTAAAGTAGAAGATTCTGTAAAGCCAGAAGCAGGCTCCCGTCATCTGAGGATAGGGAGTTTTATTGATATCCCATTTCTGACGCTCATAATCAAGCTGCTTATTGTAGTCCTTCATTCTTCTGAAGTATGCATCCCAATCAAATTTTTCACCGGTCTGATCTTGGATGAACTTAATGAGAGACTTGATTTCTTCAACAGCATATTCCTGAACATCCTCACCGTCATAGCGAAGTGGTACACCGAAGCAATGAGTGGGAAGATTAAGCCTTCTGTCAAGGAATGACGAATTCATGATTGAGCCGTCACAAGGCATATTTGTGCCAACCATACAGCAGCCCATTTTCGGGTAATCATCTTCAATGGCAACACCTGCCTCAGCACTGGGAAGAGGACACACATCTGCAGGTACACCGAAGCTTTCTGTAACCTCAAGATAGGGAGGTGTAATCTGCTGGTCAACCATTGAGGAAAGGAAAATAGGCAAGGTCTGAAGGGGCATGGGAATAAGATTAGGGAAGCCTGTAAACACTTCATTGGGTACAATTTCATCCATAAGAACAATTCTTTTTGAAAGCTTGTTGCCCGGGTTTATTTTTTCGTCAGCACGCAAAGAAATATTTATAAGGTGTGTTGTGTGCTTAACAATCATATTGTAATGAAGGTGAGCCATACGAAGCTGAGGACCGCGAAGCCCTGCAACGTGTCTGTCAATGAAGGACGGTGCCGAAAGATAGGATGACATCCAGCGGTAACGCCATATACCCTTGACTGTTGACACAGGAGCTTTGAGCACCATTTTTATCATATCTTTCCAGGTGACAAACCAACGGTAATAGTCATACATAGTATCCTTGAAGCCACGCCATTCTCTATGCTTAAGTATAGTCGTATGCTCTTTATAAAGTTTTCCGTAATTATCCATTTTCTTTCGCCTGCCTTTCCTTCTGAATCTTTTTGATTTCCAGACTTTCAACAAAAGCCTGAACTCGTGTACGAAGCTGGCCCGAAGCAGAAGCCGTATACTGTCTGTCAACAGCAGCAGTAGGCACTCCGTAGTCGTTACTCATAACATAAGAAGCAAGGGCTCTTTCATAACCCCAGTATTCGCAGAATTTTAGCTGTTCGTACATTACACCGTCTGCATGATATTCATCAACAAGCTGCTTTACATAGTCACGTCTTTCCTGAACCTTTTCGTGGCTCATATATCTCGGGCACTGACTCGTTTTAAGATAATGAAGACAAATCTGAGTAAGCACGTCTTCGCCCTCTTTGATTTCTATTTCCTGTCTTCCGGGGAGTGCACCGAAGCAATATCTGTCTGCCACAACCAAAGCTCCGCTGTCTTCTATAAGAGCTGTGAAATCAGGGTCATCCATTTCTGAGCCGACAACAACAATTTTTGCTCTGTAATTTTTCTTAGCATCAGGCTCTCTTGTCTTAAGTTCCTCAACAGTTTCACGAAGCATTGGCAGGACAAGTGCCTTAGGACAGCAATATGTAATAAGATTCAGTATATGATATTCATATCCGGTGATACGGGGATTTTCTTCCTTACGGTAGTCCCCTATTTCCGTCATAAGACGGCAAACCTCGTTGTGCTCCTCCACAGCCTTCAAAAGCGCTTCATCAGAGGTATCAACGCCGTACACCTCACTGAGTTTATCGAGAATTTTAAGTCTCGTCTGATTGACATAGTGCTTGACTGTATGCGGTTCAAGCTTAAAGGGCATATCGAGAAATGTTACAAAAAACTTATCCTCAGCAACTAAGTCAAGAAGCTCAAAATGCTCGGCTGTTCTGTTCATCTCCGAGCAGGTTTCTGAAGCTAAAAGAGCACCGAGAAAATTATATCCGCCCTCAATAGCTCTTTCTAATATAGCTTTTGAGTAACCGCATAAAAAGTTACTCATATAGTATGTTGCAATATCCATTGAACCGGTACGCGGTGCTCTGAGCCTTACAGAAAAACAGTTACCGCAATTAAGAAGCACCTCAGGAATATGATAGCAGGTGTAGCCAAGAGCAATACCGCCATCAGCCTTGGCCTTTTTAACAAGCTCATTGTTAGCATCAAGCAAAAGCTTTTCAAATTCATAAAGATGTTTTAAATCCTTCATAGTCTTCTCCTTTATAAAATCTCAAGCTCTTTAAGAGCCCTTCTTGCACCCTTAATCACATTTGAATTGTCGGGAAGCTTGGTGATATCCTTACCCTTGATATCATATATGGCAAGATTTTTATCGTTTTCTATATAAGACAAAACAGGAATACCGTTTGTGTTTATATGCTCAATAACACTTTCATCAGGAAGTCTGTTGACAATGGCTCCGATTTTTTTATACATTACAAGCTCATCGGCAACGCTCTTTATGGTTGAAATTACCTGAGTACCCTTTTTACTTGCGTCAGTAATCAGAAGAAGGTGCGTCACCTTTTCCATAACCCTGCGGTTTATCTGCTCAACACCGGCTTCACCGTCAATTACAACATAGTCAAAATCAGACGAAAGAAGGCTGATAACCTCCTTTAAGTAAGAATTGATTTTGCAGTAGCAGCCCGCACTTTCAGGTCTTCCGACAGCAATAAATGCAAAGCCATCCGTTTCAACAAGGGCATCAAAAATTTTATATCGTGCATCACCCAACAGCTCTACAGCAGCTCTTGTATTTCCGTCTTCCACTGTTTCAACAATCTCTTTTCTTATGTCATCAATTGTTACTTCAACCTCAATACCAAGAGCCGTTGAAAGCCCTACAGCAGGGTCGGCATCAATAGCAAGTATTTTTTTATCAGGATATGCCTGTGCCAGAAGCTTTACAATAGCGGCAGAAATTGAGGTTTTACCCACGCCGCCTTTACCGGACAGAGCAATTATAGTAGCACCGTTTTCCATATACAATTCTCCTTTTATTTTGCTATTCTACATTATATCAAAGATTTTTAGGATTTTCAACAAGAAAGAGAGAGTTTTGATCATCACTTCATAAGTAAGTCAAGTTTTTAATGGCTCTTTTTCGTTTAAGCATTATTAAAACTCCCGAAATACGGGAGTTTCAACATTTCATTTAAACAAAAATCTCAATAAAACTGTTTTTGCAAACAGGTGCACATATCATATTTTTTGCTGAACTTCAGACTTTTTATTAAGTAATGCCGAAACAAGGCAAACAACAAATGAAACAGCCGTAAAAATTAAAATACAAATAAAAACATCATTCCAGCCCTTTGTGTCAGCAATTCTGCCGAGCATTGAGGTTGCAAGAGTGCTGCCTATATAGCAGAATGTATTCAAAAGGCCTGCCGAAAATCCTGAATCGATTTTATCTCTTGAATAAAGAGGCACTACACTTGTTATAACATTGTTTACCGCCGACATAAGGCATGCAATGCCTCCGAACAGCAATAGAGTAAGCGGTACTGATTTAAGATTAAGGGTAAGGATAATAAGCCCTGAAAGAACAACAGTTCCAAAATAAAAAATCCCGTTAAGAGCATTTTCGTCCTTTTGTTTTTTATGCAGTTTATTTACAAGCGTCGTACCGAAAATTGAAAGTACAGGAAGAAGCAAGGTAACAATAATGGAAAGTGATGCAGATACGCCGAACTCCTCTTTCAGTATTGAGGGAACCCAGGTAGTTATACCGTCTTTTATAAAGCCGTTAGTTACTGCCGATACTAGTATAACAGCAATACTTATGATAAACGCAGGCTTGAAGGATAACTTGCTTTTTGTTTTAATTTCGGTAATTTCTTTTTCAGACTTTTCCTTTTTGACGGTACTCATTCCGATATACCAAATCACTGCCACGGCACCTACAAGTATTGACGCCACATAAAATATAGCAGTCCAATTAAATTTGAGGTATGAGAAAAGTGCGGCAAGACCGTAAGAAGCAAAAGTTCCTGATGCAACAGTAGTGCTCATTACCATAACAGCCTTTGAAAGCTTGTTATCGGCAAGGTTATCCGATAATGTTTTAATAAGCGAGGACCAGAGGATCGACTGAAATACACCGTTAAAAAACCAAAGATATTTCATTTCGTCTATTCCCTGACAGAAGGTCATAGCAAGGTTGATAATGCATGAGCCGGCAAGAGCTACAAAAACTGAATACCTGGTGTTATATTTTTTGGAAAGCAGACCGTTTACAAGCTGACCTGCACCGTAGGCGAAAAAGAAAAATGAGCTGACGGTTCCTGCCGCCTCTTTGGTTGTGCCTATCTGAGAAAGAATTTCTACCATTGAAGCGTTATAATTAAGCCTTGCTACATAAGCAGCAGTATAAGCCGCCCAGCAGAGAAATATAAGAAAATTTGATTTTTTGTTGCTCAATGAATTTACCATCTTATTCACCTGTACCTGTGATTACCTCTTCGTCAATTTTACCGATGAAGATATTGCCCTCCGACGTCAATTCGGCTTTGTCAGGATTTTCAAATACGATACCGTAGTTCGGTGAATCTGTTTTCTCAGGTGAAGCAAAGAAATTATTCTTTATTTCCGCACCGTAAACCATCGGTCTGAAGATTATATAGCCTCTGCTGTTACCATATAAGCCGGAGGGACCGTCAAAAATGTTATTTTCGATAAGTATATCATGATGAGAACAATCTCCGTGGTGTCCGATAGCAGGGAATCCTGCACATTTGAAAATGTTATCAGCGATTGTGATATTGCTGCACACTGTATCATCCTTGCAAAAATCAATCAGTATACCGTCACAGTTATAAACGGGTCCATAGGATCCATCGCGGGCAAGATCAAGCTGTATCTGCTCATTAAGGAGATTTTCAGGGATCAATGTATATGTAGGTCCGTCAAAAATGCAGTTATGTACTATAGCATTTTCTGTTGAGTTAATCTCAATCATATGCCACATAGAGCAGTGGCGGAAGCGACAGCCCTCAATGCGTATATTACGGCAGTGAACTGTATTGATTAGAGTTGATTTTTCAGTTGTTTGACCGTTGCCGTCAAAGATACCGCCTGAAATGATAACATCGTGAGTACCCTCGTAGCCACCCCATTCAGGCTGTGAATATGATGCAAGGAGATATCTTGTTACAGTCTCACTTTCCTTGCTTCTTAAAATTACGGCATTATCAGAGAGCCTGAACACCTGATTCGAATAGAAAATCAGTGCAGCTGAAACAAGATAAGTACCGTCGGGAAAATATACTGTTCCACCGTCCTTAACTTTATCAATACATTCCTGCAGAGCTTTAGTATCATCATGAATACCGCCAGCATAAACATTTTTATTGTCAGTAACCTTTATAAAACCCATATTATATTTCCTCTTTTTAATAATTGTTATCTTTCTTGCTATTAAACGAGTTCAGATTTATGGTGCTTTTTTGAAATTCTCGGTGCTGCACCTGTAAGGTGTGAAATATCACAGTATTCACCGTCATAATCATTGAACAGCCCTTCCGGAATCTGTGAGGTCCAGCCTTTTTCATCAAACACAGGAGCTTCTATACCCATAGCATAAAGCACAATTGCAGCAAGGTCGCGGATATTCATTTCCCTGATTTCACCATTTTTTATATCTTTACCTACTGCGGCAAAGGTGACATATTTTTCTTCATCTGTCCAACCACCGTGGCTACCTTTGCCGTTTTCACCGTTGGTGCCGCCATGGTCTGCAACAACTATAAAGAGTGTATTTTCAACCATGCCCGCACCTTCAATTGCAGAGTAAACATCACCGATAAGCTTATCTGCTTCACTGATAGCTCTTATGTGCTCCACTGTTCCGTAGCCATTGCTGTGCCCTGCTCCGTCAACACTGTCAAAGTGAACAAAAAGAAAATCAGGCTTCTTTTCACGGATATATTTACATATAATAGGTGTCAGCTCCTTATCTTTTGCTGTTTGCTTATCAACACCCTGTTTTTTTTCAACAATACCTTTGTTTATAGGATTCCAGTCACAGTAAGAGCCAAGCTCTGCTTCAGGAAAAGCCTTTCTTATACGGCGGAAAATCGTAGGATGCTTTGACCAAATCGGATAAGGAAAAACAGAAACTCTGTTGTTCGTCAGCTTATGCACCTCAGGTCCCACACCGATAAGCATTGACCCCCAACATTCTGCACTTATGGTCGGCTTTGAAGAAAGGGCTTTATATGTAACTGCACCGTTTTTAAATATTTTATCAAAGAAAGGTGTGTCTGCATCCTTAAACCAGCTACCAGCACCGTCAACACCTATAACAACTATGTGCGAATATTTTCTCAACATAAAAAAATCCTCTCTTTCAGCTAAAGCTGAAAAGCCTCCCTGCAAAAGCAAGGAGGCTTCGCTTTTTTAGTTCCATTCCTTGTTCATAACAACAAATGTCATTCTTTCCTGAACACTTTCACCGCCGTGGCCTGTACCCAAACCGCCGTGGTCTGAGGTAATAATGATAAGCCAATCCTCTGAATCAAAGGTTTCTCTTGACTCTATAGCCTTAATTACTTCATATCCACAAGCGTCAGACTCAACAAAAGCTTCCTTGTAACCGGGATTATTAACAGAGAAGCCATAACTGTGTCCTGTTGAATCTGTATGCTCGTATATTACAAACAGAAAATCCGAACATGCCTCATCAGCGATTTCCGCCATCACAAACTCATGTGATGCATCGTTATTTTTACATTTATTGAAGGTAACGGGAAGAGCATATTCCTGGCAATACTGTACTTCAGGAAGATAAGTAGCGTTTTCTCTTGAGAAATGTCCTGCCCACTTGGTGATAAAGCTTGCACTGCCGATTGCACCATCTTCAGTAAGAGTAGTCATAAGAGTTTTTACATCCATTGATTTCGGAATATCGTTAGCAGTTACACCGTGAACATCTGCCCACTGACCGGTAAGAATTGAGCACCAACCCGGAGCTGTTGAAGTAGCCTGTGTGTTAACTTCAGGGTAATTCACGCCTCCGCAATAAGTAAGAGCCTTTGAGGCACCTTTTTCAAGCAGATAATCAACAGCACTGTTTTCCTGCTGAACTTCTGTCAGCACATCTGCACGGCAACCGTCATAACCGATAACGATAGCCTTCTTTTCTGTTTTACCTTCGGGAAGCTCTGAGCGGAAGTGCTCATCAATAATTCCGTAAAGGGCAGTCTGAGGATACGCTGTTTCAATTGTATTTTCGTATTTTACAGCTGCAACATTTTGTCTGTATAATTCCTCAGTATCATTTTTATCCTTGCTGTATCTCATGAGATAAAAACATATACCTGTACCGATAAGAGCTAAAACGAGAACAACCGATATCACAATAATTATGGTTTTCTTTTTATTTTTCATTTTGTTTCTCCTTACTATTATTCAGCAACGGCCTCTTTTACCTGACCAAATGTTTCGTTTTCTTTATGGCGTTCAGCTCTGATAACCTCAAGCTCACGGTACATCTGCTCCTTCTTTTCGCCTTCTATATCATAGAAGAGCTTAAGGATGATAGCCTTGAGAACATTAGCGAGAGTATAACCGAAGAGAAGGAAGCCGAGGATTTTAAGGCAGGTATCAAGATATGTAGGTTGAGCCTGCATTGTTGCAACAAGGTCTCCCTCTGCGGATGACATATATCCTGCCCAAGCAATCATAAAGGGAACAGCAAGGTCTCTTAAGTAAACACAAGCTGAGTTTATCCAACCGGGAACAATACCCTGAACAGCTTCCATTCTTTCGCCGGTCTGCCATTCAAGATAATCATAGAATTCAACATCGAAATGAGACTTTGAAAGCTCCTGAATACCGATGCCGATACCGAAAATAAAATAGAATATGTAGAAGAAAATGCTATTCCAACCCTCGAAGAATCTGATGCCCATTTTTGCTTCAACAAAGCAGATACCGAAAAGAACGAAAGCAGCTACCGGTGAATAGATACCGCAGAATTTGAGAAGCTTTGTAGGCTCGTGCTTCTTTGAAAGCTTTGTGGTAATAAGATTACCTACAACCGTACCGATAGCAGTGGGAAGGGTAAGAAGAAGATTCTTTGATGATCCGACTGTAATTGCGGCAAGGTAGGTAGACATTTTTCCGAGCATAGCAAAGGCATTAACCCACTGCATAGCGTGGAACGCACGGTAGTTTTTATATTTGAAAAGAGCAAACATTGCCTTTGAAACCTTAATCTTCTTTTTCTTGGGAAGCTCGATTCTTTCCTTACAGAAGATACCGCACATAAGATTACCGAAAGCAGTAACGGCAGCAGCAACAATTGCAAGGGTCATATACATCTTGTTCTTGTCGTCGCTGAAAAGACCGTAAACGAAGGTACCGAGGTAAGCTCCGCCGTAGCCAATATAATAGGAAAGCTGCCAAATTGTTGCAACTGTTTTCTTTTCCTTGTGGTCGGGTGAAATAACCTGAACAAGATTCTGGCTGTGAGTATTGAATACATTAAACACGGACTGACAGCAGGCTATACCGTAGCGCAGAAGATTCATTTGCTGAACCGTCCAGCCCTGAGGAACATAGAAATATAAAACAGTAAGCATAAATGTAGGCACAAGACAGATAAAGTACCAATGACGGTATCTGCCGAGCTTTGTTTTCCAGTTCTGTACAATAAATCCGCCGATAATTCCGAAAAGAATACCGCAGACAGTTGTAAGGGTTGTCTGAACAGCAAGAATATCCGCAATTTCTTCAGCGCTGACTCCTGCAGGCCCGTAATAAAGCTCATGAAGGAAGGCTGCCGCAAGGGAGCCTGTAAGAGTTGTTCCGAACATACCGCCGGCACGGGAAAGCAACACACAGAAATACTCAAATTTTGATATATGCTTGCCTTCGCCGTGAGAAAGAGCATTCTGCGGCGTCGCTGTAGCAATTGCATCTTTGTTTATTTTCATCATATCATCTCCGTGAATTCATTTTGTTCAATATTAACACTTTTGATAATCGTTTTCAAGAGATTTGGTAAAATAACACAACAAAATTGAAAAATTATAAAAAAATACATAATTAAACTTTTCGATTGATATAATTACTTCTTATTTCTGCTGCCGGATTAAGCTATATAAAAAACCGCCGGAGATTTCTCCCCGGCGGTTTTATCAATCCAATTTAAAATTGCACCTTACTGTAATTCTTTTTGCTCCGCCATAGGTGCAGGTATAAAGTATAAGGTCGTCACCGCTGTCTTTAACCTTATCAACATCATCAGGCATAAGCTGTTCAACAGATGTTACATGATATATGTGCTTTTCAGATTCCATATCTGTAAAAACAACAGTATCACCGGGCTTAAGGTGTCCGAGATAACCGAAGTGAAACCTGTAATTATGTGCAGCAATAACTAAGTTATCGGTTTTTGTGCTGCCGTAATATCTGCAAGGTGAAATCTTCAGCCTGCCGTAATCCCACTCTGACATAACGGGCAAATCAAGCTGCAAAGCAGGAATTGACAAATAACCTATGTAACCGTAGCCGTCGATTTCTTTAATTACCATTTCTTCATCGAATGGGTCTGTAATTTCTTCTGTCAGTTCATTTTCAGCAATGCTGAGACGAATTGACTCAACAAGCACATCTGAGCTTTCCTGAGCTTTTCTGCTTTCATAATTATTATAAATCAGAAGCCCCATTGCAAAGCCGATGAACAGTATTCCAAGAGTCATAAAAACAATAGCTATTTTTCTTTTCATACCGTTTCCTCATCTTTTTTGCCGAAATTCAACATTGCCCATCCGATGCTGAACAGCAGAAGACCGACTACCGAAAAAACAGGTACAGGCCAGTTCAGCTGTCCGGTATCAACAAGCTCCTCAGGTTTTGTTGTGCTTTCGGGCGGAACAATAGGTTTTGTAGTTTCACCGCCGGGTGAAGTTGTATCATCGGGCTTTGAAGTTGTCTCTTCATTATAATCATCCTTGGTATTTGTGATGATTACAGTATTTGCGGAAAAGTCATAAGACACCTTGTA
>JAXJQQ010000182.1:0-14785 GCA_036311065.1 Acutalibacteraceae bacterium
CAATAATATCAATAAAGCCTGATGAAAGAAGGTTTTTGGCAAGTCTTATTCCTGATTCGTTTTCAGGGAACACCACCTTATCTGCACCGATTTTGCTGAGAATCTTTTTGTGCATTTCCTCTGCACACTTAACAATAACAGTGGGAACCCCGGCCTGCTTTAAAAGCATTGTTGCCATTACACTTGCTTCAAGGTTACCCGCCATAGCAACAATAACAACATCAAAATTTCTCACACCCAGCTGCCTGAGCACATTTTCATCGGTAACATCAGCACATTTGCAAAATGGGATTTCATCAATAACATCATTGACTACCTGCTCGTCAATATCAACGGCAACCACCTCGGCACCGCTCTTGGAGAGCTCTGCCGCAACAGCCTTTCCGTATCTTCCCAGACCGAACACAGCATAGGTTTTATTTATAGCCATAAAAAACATCCTTTCTTAAATTGAAGTATCAGCCCACACTGATTTCCTCAATGGGATTTTTAATAATATTTCTGTTTTGTTTTCTTGTGCCGAAGGCAAAAGCA
This sequence comes from Acutalibacteraceae bacterium, assembly GCA_036311065.1. Taxonomy (GTDB): domain Bacteria; phylum Bacillota; class Clostridia; order Oscillospirales; family Acutalibacteraceae; genus UBA6857. The sequence continues at coordinate 535 of JAXJQQ010000182.1, forward strand.
AGGGATATAGGCCCTATTCTTCCAAGGTACATTGTGCCCGTTATAATAAGCTTACCCCAAAAAGGCAGGGCGGCTGTAAGATTTCTTGTAAGCCCAACCGTTGCCGTTGCGCTTACCGTTTCATAAATAATGTCAAGGGCAGATGCATCCGAAACCAACGACAAAAGAAGGGTTGAGCAAAGCATAATAACAAAGGACATTCCGCACACGGAAACAGCCTTGCTGACAGCCTTTTTGGGGAGTGTTCTGTTAAAAAGCTCTGTTTCATCCTGATTTCTTATGGTGCTGAGGGCGGCAGCAAAAATCACTGCAACGGTAACGGTTTTTATGCCGCCGGCAGTACCTACGGGTGAGCCGCCGATAAACATAAGAACAAGGCTTACAAAGGCTGCACCGTTTGTGAGGTTTTCCTGAGGTACCGTTGCAAATCCCGCTGTTCTTGTTGTTACGGACTGGAACAGTGAGAACTGCAATTTTTCAAAAAGTGTGTTTTCTCCAACAGTGAGAGGATTGTCCGATTCAAAAACAAAAATCAGCACCGCACCGCCTAAAATAAATATAAAGGTTGCCCATAAAGCAATTTTACTATGAAGGGTGAGCCTTTTAAAGGTACCCGTACCGAATTTCTTTATCTGCTTTGACACTCTTATAACATCCCACCAGACGATATAACCAAGACCACCGAGAACAATAAGAAGCATAGTGGTAAAATTGATAACAGGATTTGTCATATAGTTGCAAAGGCTGTTTTCTGCTATGATATCAATTCCGGCATTACAAAAGGCGGAAACAGAATTGAAAACTGAAATCCATATTCCCTTTGCACCGAACTCAGGCACAAAGACGGTCATATATAAAAGTGCACCGATACCTTCCACTATAAATGTACCTGCAATAACCTTCCTTACGAACCTGACAATACCCGAAAGGCTATTAAGGTTAAAAGCATCCTGAATAAGCAGTCTGTCCGAAAGCCCGATTCTTTTATGCACGGCAATCATAAATCCGCTGACCACCGTTATAACACCCAAGCCGCCCACCTGAATAAGAATAAGGAGCACCACCTGACCGAAAACACTCCAGGTGGAAACGGTAGGCAGTGTTACAAGTCCCGTTACGCAGGTTGCCGTTGTTGCGGTGAAAAGTGCATCAATATAAGATACTCCTTTCCCGTCTGCCGTGCTTATGGGCATACTCAGAAGAATGCTTCCGATAAAAATCACCGCAAGGAAGCTGAGCATAATTATCCATGTTGTTGAAAGGGTAAATTTCTTTTTCTTCATAGAAAGCCTCTTTAAATTTTAATGTGTTAAGTATAGCACAAAAATAGTGTCTTTACAACCTGACAGTAAAAAAATACCGATGCAGATGCATCGGTATTTTTTTGATTAAAGTGTTGAGCCGAAGTCAGTAACAATAATCTGACCGGTGATTGCTCTTGCTTCGTCTGAAGCGAAGAATAAAAGCATATTTGCAACATCTTCAGGCATACAGGGGTTAACCTTAAGGTCGTTATGCTTCATCATCTGACCGAAAACATCCATATCCATATTTTCAGGAGCCATACCTGCAACCATAGGCGTTACGATTGTGCCCGGGCAGATTGCATTGCAGCGGACACCCGTACCGCAGAAACGAAGAGCAGTATGCTTTGTAAGTCCGATAACGGCAGCTTTTGAGGTTACATAGGCAGCACCGCCGCAGCCCATTACACCGGCAACGGAAGCAACATTTACAATTGAGCCGTAATTGTTCTTTGCCATTTCCTTTGAAGCTTCCCTTGTCATATACATTGTGCCCTTTGTGTTGATATCAAGCACCTTGTTTATATCCTCTTCGCTGAACTTATCAATACCCTTAAGGCCTGAATCAAGAACACCTGCATTATTTATAAGAATATCAAGCTTGCCGAACTTTTCTACTGCTGCGGCAACCATTTTTTCTGCATCCTCAGGCTTTGAAATATCACCAACAACGGGGAGCACCTCACCGCCTGCGGCGATGATTTCATCGGCTACTGAAATAAGCTGAGCCTCTCTTCTTGCAGTGATAACTACCTTTGCACCCTCTGCAGCGAATTTTTTTGCTGTTGCAGCACCAACACCTGAGTTACCGCCGGTGATAAGAGCAACCTTTCCTTCTAAACGGTTCATAATATTTTCCTCACTTTCTGTTTTATTTGAATAATTTTATCACGGGTGAAGAGGTATTGTCAATACAGAAAAAATAAATGCAGATATTTTAAGCATCAAGCCTAAAATATCTGCAAAGGTATTATTCACAGCAATCAGAAAATAAGCTTAAGACCGAGCTTAATCATAAGCTTTGTGAACACCTGTGTAAGTCTTTCCATAAGTTCCTGGAACCATTCCATTTCCATAAGTGCTTCCATGATTTCTTCCTCCTTATATTTGTTACCTCTGACAGACTTCTCTGCCAGCATTATTTTAACACATAAAGGAAAATTTTGCAATAGTTCTGTTTTCTATCGGTTTTCGCCCTCAGCGTTTACACTTCTGACTGTGCCGAAAGCACAAAAACATCACCGTCAGCTATTTCACAGCCAAAGCCTTCGTCTGTAAGAGCCGGCAAAGGACTTGACTTTTTTCCGTTGAAGGAAAGCGTTTCGTCATTATTTATTCTGAAAATATAAGTTTCACCGCTATCCTGTGTCGCCTTCAATGTTTTACCCTTTATTTTATAGTCACCACAAATCATATACGAGGAAAGCAAATCATATGTCAGCACAAAGGTATTTCTGTTCTCTCCTTCAACAAGGTGAAGTTTAGGCAGTGTTAAATCACTTTTATCCTTATTTTCAACCCTCATAGTGTAGGTGAGAGATTTTTTTACTTCTCCTACCGCTACTTCGTCGGTTACAAGCTCCGTCAAGGGCACCACGGCATACACCTCGGAAAAATCACCCTCAACAAGAAGAACAGGCATAAAGTCCTGATAGTAAGCCGTATATCGCACCTCGTCGGTTTCCTCGTCGATATAGAAAACTGCCTCAAGAGAATCTGATGATAAAAAGCTTGTGTCGATATTCTTTCCGTTATGTGCAATTTTAAGCTTTGTTATTATTTCTTCGGCAGAAACTTCGGAAAAATCTTTTCTTTCCGTTGAAAAAACAGAGCTGCCGTCACTGTCCCATAAATCGAAATAATCGTTAGTTGCATCAACTGTTTTTGCCATATCGGCTGAAATCGTATCAACCCTTTCATCACTATACTTCAGAAGAAAATCCACAACGGCATATTCAAGCTGTCCGTCAACGTAATCCTTACCGAAATGTCTCACAGCCTTTTCAAGAGTCTGCTTCTGAAGATCTTTCGCTATCTCTGCGTCATTATATTCATAATCATCGGGAAGATAATTTTCTATGTCATCGTCTTTTCCCAGAACTCTGTATTTTTTTAACTCATAGCCATCTGTGTCATATCCCTTGAATGTCACTTCCACCTGCATTCCCATGGCACCTTCACTTGTAATCTCACCCAACTTATAGGAAAACTCCTCATAGTGAATCAATGCATACACAGTGACAGTGTTTTTCTCCTCATCCTTAATACTGAAAAGAATCTCATGGCTTTCAAAGGGTATGTTGTCGTTGCCCTTTGTGTAATGCTTATTAAGCACAGCTTCACTCACCGCATTTTCAAGAGCATTCATTTTTTCGAAAAACTCACTTGGTGTTATACCCTGCTCGCCCCAATAGGAAACCATGCTTTCACCGTCATAAAGGGCAATGTTTCCATCTTCAATTTTAATATCGAGGTAAACATCATCCGTGTCCTCAAATTCACCGTTCTGCCAGATAAAGTCGCCACATTTCAACTGAACTTTTCCGTCGGAGGTTTTGTAAAATTCGGTACCGCCGGTATAAGGCATATTGAAAGTATTGATATATTCCGCCTTTTCACTACCTTGTTCCGTTGCAGTGAAAACAACGGTGTAAAGCCCCGAGGTGGGACCGTAGGTCAGAACACAGTGCTCGTCCTTGCCGTCAGAGTCGATATCTGCGGTGATTTCGTCAATCACGGGAGAAAAATCGTTATTTTCAAAAGGAACATCAGACTCATCCTTCAGAGGGTCTGTGAGAAAACAGACCGCAACCGCGACACAGCTTAAAAGTGCAATAATAATAACCCAGAAGGCAGGCTTTTTATAATTCATAACGCCTTTTATTCTTTCCTTAACCCCAACCTCACCAAAAGCAAGGGGGCAGGCGGCAATTCTTTTGCTGTTTATACTGCAGGAAAGCAGTGCCTTTGAATAAGCCTTGCGGCTGTCGGAGTCAAAATTCTTTATAACCTTTTCGTCGCAAGCCATTTCAATGTCACGGCACAAAAGTGCATAGGAAAGCCACACAAGAGGGTTAAACCAATAAACGCACAAAAGAAGGTAGGCTAAAGGCTTTATCAGGTGGTCGCCACGTTTAATGTGGGCTTTTTCGTGAGATATTACATACCCTGCTTCAGCTTCCTCCATATTATAAGGAAGGAAAATTTTAGGTTTTATAAGTCCTGCTACAAAGGGTGAGCCGACTGCCTCACTACAGAAAATATTATCCTTTAAAAGAGTTGCCGTGGCGGTTTTTCTTTTAATGCCGAGATAGCTTATAAGTGCATATGCCAAAAGCACAACAACACCTGTTACCCAGATATATGCCCCTATGATTGTTATTACCTGAACGGGGTTAACGCTCGCACCGGGAGAAGGTGCAAGTGCTTCACCTATTACGGGATTTACTACACTGTTAAATGCCTGTATACCGCTTGAAATGTGAGGAGTTTGCTCATACAGAATTTCAGGCGGAACAGTTTCAGCGGAAGGGATAAGACTGAGTGCACTTTCTAAGGAGAAGGGCAGAATAAGTCTTAAGCCTGCAACGGTCCACAAAAGGCAGTTTACCCATTTAGGTGCTTTTTTAAAAATCAGCCTGAGTATAACAACAGCACCCATAAGAAAGCTGCCGCTGATACTCATATTAACAAGCTTTAAGAATAAATCGGTCAACATCTGTTCCACTACTCTTACCTCCCGTCAATAATACTGCGTATTTCTTCAATATCCTTTTCGCTTAAATTTTTGTGCTTTGTGAAGGCTGCAATAAAAGCAGGCAATGAGCCTTCAAACTTTTTTTCAACAAGCTCATCAATTTCTGCCTTCTGGGCTTCTTCCTTTGAAACAAGGGAAGTAACAACAGTATTTTCGTTTTTTACAACTCCCCTTTCGCAAAGCCTTTTTATTACCGTATAGGTGGTTGTTCTTGACCAGCCTAATTTTTCCTTGCACAGCTTTGCAAGCTCACCGCTTGAAACGGGCTCGTTTTCCCAAAGCACAAGGCAGAAACGGTATTCACTTTCAAAAATTTTTGGTGAAGACATAAAAGCACTCCTTTCTTGTCTAATCTGTTAGACTGCATCTTTAGTCTAATACATTAGACAGCATTTGTCAACCTTTTTGTTATAAATTTTTTAAAAAGGGTAAAAATACTCAATGGAGTTGATTTTATGAAATCCCTTTGGAAAATGACAGCGGATATGCCCTCATTCCCTGAATTAAAAAAAGATATAAAAACCGATGTTCTTGTTATAGGCGGAGGGATATGCGGAATTCTGACAGCATATTTTTTAAAGAAAAAAGGCATTGATTATACCTTAGTTGAAAAAGGAAGGCTCTGCGACCTTACCACAGGCAACACTACGGCAAAAATCACCTTTCAGCACGGGCTGATTTACTATAAGCTTTTAAAAGATGAGGGCAAGGAAAAGGCACAAATATATTTAAGGTCAAATAAAGAAGCTCTTGAAGACTACAGGGAGCTTTGCAAAAGCATTGACTGCGACTTTGAAGTAAAGGATAACTATGTATATTCCCTTTCTGACCGAAAAAAACTTGAAAAGGAAATAAATGCCCTTTCAGAAATCGGATACAGTGCAAAATTTTTTGAGTCTTTACCTCTGCCCTTCGGGGTAAAGGGTGCAGTCTGCTTTCCCGATCAGGCACAGTTTAACCCGCTTAAATTTCTCTCTGCCATTGCAAAGGACCTTAACATTTACGAAAACACCTTTGTAAGGGAGCTTGTAGGCACAACTGCAATTACGGATAAGGGAAAAATACGGGCAAACAGAATAATTGTTGCAACACATTTCCCTTTTATAAACAAGCACGGCTTATATTTTATGAAGCTTTATCAGCACCGTTCTTATGTTATAGCCCTTGAAAAGGGTATAGACCTTGGCGGAATGTATGTTGACGAAGCGAAAAAGGGTATGTCATTCCGTAATCACAAGGACCTTCTTCTTTTAGGAGGCGGTGACCACCGAACAGGAAAAAAGGGCGGCAATTGGGAGCAACTCAGAAGCTTTACCGCTATCCACTACCCTGAGGCGAGAGAGAAGTATTTCTGGGCGGCTCAGGACTGTATGAGCCTTGACAGTATTCCCTATATCGGGCAGTATTCAAAAAGCACGCCCAACCTTTTTGTTGCCACGGGCTTTAACAAATGGGGTATGACAGGAGCTATGGTGGCAGCAAAAATGCTTTGTGCCCTGGCAGTGGGCAAGGATAATCCTTACAAGGAGCTTTACAGCCCCTCAAGGAATATGATAAAGCCTCAGCTTTTTTTAAACGGTGCTGAGTCGGTAATAAATCTGCTCACACCTACAACAAAACGCTGTCCCCACCTCGGATGTGCACTGAAATGGAACAGTGCCGAGCACAGTTGGGACTGTCCCTGCCACGGCTCACGGTTTACAGAGGATGGCAAGGTCCTTGAAAATCCTGCAAACGGAAACATTAAAAATTGAAAACAGGGAACACTTTAAATGAGGTGATAAAAATGGCTAAAAAAGGTATGAAACGTCCTGATGAAAATCCAAAAAAGAAAAAGCAGGAACCGACTGTTCCTGAAATCAAAGGCAGAATGAAGCAGGAAAGACCGATTTCAGACGCTTATCCCGCTCCGGATACTGACCTTGCAAGGGATAATCTTGAAATTGATATTCCCGAAGCAGATTTGCAGGACAACTGAGGCTTCTTAACAAAAAAAGAACATACCGTTGATTTCCAATGGTATGTTCTTCTTTTTTTCAGCATAGAATTATCAGTGCTCGTCGTAGTGGGTTACTCCGTCCTCGTGAACATGATAGGTGGTTTCATAATAATGAGTTTCACCGTCCTCATGAACGTGGAAGCCGGGGTCTGTGGGTGTGGTCTTACTTAAAATAACAGCCACAACCATAAGAATAAGCACAACAATTGCAACAGGAATAAATATCTTCTTCATTTTTATTTCTCCTTTTATTTTTTTATATTATAGCATTTATCGTTTTTTATGTCAATTAACAAACATTGTTAAGACATTGTTGAGAAAATGTTGCAATAAAACTGCTATTACTTAAGAAATTATTACAAATTCATTCTTATACTTTATTTTTTATATTTATTGTGCTAATATTTTCAACAGTATTATTGAACACAAGGTGACTAATATGAATACAGTAATAAACTTTATAAAAAGCGAAATCGACACCCTTAAAAAGGATATCACTCTTCCCGAATACATACTCTGGTGGGTGCTCAGAATTCTTCAGGCAGGCGTACTGATTCGCCTTATTATCAATGACCCTTCCAACGGAAACATTCTTCTGCTTTCCGTTAACCTTGCGGGCACCTTCCTTTTCCCATTGCTGAGAATACTTTTCGCTCCGATTAAAATTGTAAAAAAGCTTTCCTTCAGAGGTCAGAGCTGGCTTAATGTTATGATTTTCTTCGGCTCATTTTTAGCTCAGGGGCTTAACTGGAATCACGAAATTTCCTCCTGGGATAAGGTTCTTCATCTTCTTGCAGGCGGATTCATTGTTTTTGTCGGCAACGAATTCATTAATGTTTTCATCCGAGAGGGCGACAGAATTTCTCCCCTTTTCCGCACCTTTACGGCAGTAGGTTTTTCCTATATGGCAATTGCCATTTGGGAGGTTTTTGAATTCTTTGTGGACTACTACTGGGCAGGCTCAACAAATCAGGCTTATAACATCAGCCCCGAAAGAGACGCATGGTTTATGTCAATTTTCGGGCTCGGTGCACAGAACGAAAACCAGTGGGCAGTGTTTGACACAAGCGTGGATATTCTTTGTGCCATTGTCGGTGCAATCCCCGCTTCAATCGCCCTTCTTATTTACCTTGTGAAAAAGGAAAAGAGAGAAAAGGCTTTGACCGTGAGGGTTGAAGAGACAGTTGAAACCGAAAAAGAAGAAGTTAATGTCTGACTACTAAAAAAGACCGTTGCAGCAGCAACGGTCTTTTGACTTACCATTTATTTTCAACATATTCACAGAAGGCATACAAATCCTTGATTTCGAGCTTTGTGCCGTCATCAAGGGTAACATCACCGCTCCAGATGCCGTGCACCTGATGGGTGTGCATTCTTGCAACGCCGAGATTCATATCGGAATGGTGGTCGAAGGTGGGCTTCATTGTAAGATTGAAGCGGCCGTCCTCAGAAATGAACTTCCAGTCATCCATAAACTTATCGGGCTTGGGGAAGGTTTCAACATCAACTGCACCGAATTTATGAGCCTTTCCGTCATAGAAAAGACAGGTTTCTGTTGCGTTGCTTTCGTCACCGATTGCCCAAGTAATTTCAAAGCCGAAGAGGTGCTTTTCACCCTTTTCGTCGGTTATGTACTGTGAGCCGTTACCCCAATACCATACCATGTTATGAGGTGTGTTCACACGACCCCAGTCAAGATATGCAAAGGCTGTATCCTTTGAGAATTCATAAACATCGTCACCGAATTTGTAATAGCCTGAGCAGGGCATACAGTTCTGCTTTGTAGTCATAAAATAGTATTTGGGGCCTTCTTTGAAGGGAAGAACGGTTGTGATATTTTCAAGGCCGGGCATAATATCCATTTCAAACTTACATTCAACGGTTTTACCCTTTAAAGGCATTCTGAACCAGAGCGTTCTTGAATTTTCCTTGGTGTCAAAATCAAATTCAGCCTTGCCGATTTTGTCCTTGTAACGGTTGGGCACATCACCCTTGGGAGGAGGAAGGTGCTTTTTACCGCCGAGGAAAAGCTGAGTAGCGTCGGCAATAACCTTACCTGCTTTAAGGTCAATAAGCTTACCTGCAACATATCCGCCAATACCGATATTTGCAAAGCTGAGCTGTACCATATAGTGGTCGTCAGAAACCTGATAGAAGTCCCATTCCTTTTTACTCATGGGGCTGCCTTTTTTTACATACTCCCTTTTGTAATCAAAAACATTGTGTCTTGCCCAACCTTTCGCCAGAAGAGTACCGTCAGGTGACAGAAGAGGTGTAGGCTCGGTGTACTCGGTCTGCTTTGATTTTTCAGGCCATTCCCAGAAGGGCACATAGGTGCGTGGTGTTTCCATAATTCATTTCTCCTTTTATGTTTTCTTATTAAATATATTGTAATGCTTTATGCCTTCAATTTCAAGATATTTAAGTAAAAATAATTTAACTTTACTTGTTATATCAAAAAGGCTATGATATAATATAAACCGTTATACATCATTTAAGAATATAAAGAGGAAGAAAAATGAACAAAAAACAAAGAACAAAAGAAGGCACTGAAAAAACACTTTCCACCTTCCGTCAGCTTGATAAAAACCTCTGGACTATGGAATATAAATGTGACTACGGCCTTGACGAGCTTCTCAAAAAAGGCTGCAGCTCAATTATGGATGCTGTGCTTTTCCTTCAGAAGCAGGTTAAGGTAGCTGTAATACCCAACCCTGCTCACGGCGGATTTGCCTGCTCCACCTTCAATGCAAAAACCCCCGACGGAGACTATATCCTCGGCAGAAACTTTGACTATAAGGAAGCTCCCGCCGTTGTATGCTGGACTCAGCCCGAAAAAGGTTACCGTAGCGTTTCGGTTATTGACAGCACATTTTTCATTCACGGCACAAAATATCTTACGATGAAAAATGCCAAAAATCACCTTCGCATTATGGGCGCACCCTATATGGCTATGGACGGCATAAACGAAAAAGGCTTTTCCTGTGCAGTGCTTGAAATCAAGTCAAAAGCAACAAAGCAGAGCACGGGTAAAAAGCCCATTATAACCACTGTTGCAATCCGTGCCGCACTTGATAAATGTGCCACCGTTGACGAAGGTATTGAGCTTTTTTCTTCCTACGATATGCACGATTCGCTTTTCATTAACTACCACTATCAGCTCGCTGATGCTATGGGCAACAGTGCAATTATTGAATATGTTGATAACAAAATGCACGTTATAAAGCAGGAAAAGAAGGATGACTGCCTTTCCCTTACAAACTATTTCCTTACCCCCGGCGGAGACAATCACGACGGCAGAGGCATGGACAGATATGAGCATATTCAGGCCACCCTCAAATCAAAGAACGGTGTTATCACCGAGGATGATGGTATGCAGCTTCTTTCCGAGGTTACACTTAACTATCAACACAAGCTTTTAAAGCATCAGGTTATCACCCTCTGGAGTGCTGTTTACAACTGCAGTGAAAAAGCCATGCTTCTTTGCGGCGGTATGGACTACAGCAAGAAATATAAGTTCTTTGTTGATAAGCCCGGTATGGTTGAAACTGTTATGTAATAATAAAATCAAATATAAATCAAGTTAAAGGAGAACACTATGGACAGCTTTGCACAAAGATTTAAAATTGAAGCCTCCCCCGTAGCTCACGAAAGTCAGGTAATTGTAAGGGGTAACATCCGTTTTACCGTTCTTACACCCTGCCTTCTCAGAGTGGAAAATCAGAAGAACGCCCGTTTCTGCGACGAGGCAACTCAGAGCGTATGGTTCCGTGATTTTGATTATCCCCGTTATGAGGTAAAGGACGACGGTGACACAGTTACAATCAAAACTACCAAGGCTAATTTTCTTTACTCACTCAAGGAAGAAAAAATGCTGCGCATTAAGCTTATTGACGGCAGAACAGTAATAGACTATAAATCAGGCAACCTTAAAGGCACTTGCCGTACACTTGATATTACTGCGGGTATTATTACCCTTACCGACGGTGTTTGCTCAAAGGGCGGCGTTGCGGTTATGGACGACAGCAGCACCCTTGTTATGAAGGAAGACGGCACAATACTTCCCCGCGAGAACAAGGAAAAGGACGAATATTATTTCGCTTACGGCTATAACTACATAGGTGCCACAACAGACCTTTACAAGCTGACAGGTAAGGTACCCCTTATCCCCCGTTATGCCCTTTCCAACTGGTGGAGCCGTTACAAGGCATACACTCAGGAGGAATACCTTGACCTTATGGATAAATTCAAGGAAGAGGAAATCCCCATCACTGTTGCCACAGTGGATATGGACTGGCACTGGGTAAACATCAGGGATAAGTTCGGCAAAAAGAGCCACAAGGTTCATCCCCACCGCAACTTTATGGAGTATGTTTACGATGTATGGTCAACAGGCTGGACAGGCTACAGCTTCAACACTGACCTTTTCCCCGATCCCGACGCTTTCCTTAAAAAGCTCAAGGACGACAACTACCACGTAACCTTCAATATTCACCCCTCAATGGGTGTTCGCTGGTTTGAGGACCAGTACGAGGATATGTGCCGTGCAATGGGTCAGGACAGCTCCAAGAAGCAGCCCGTTAAGTTCGACATTACTGATAAGAAGTTCACAGAAAACTATTTTGATATTCTTCACCGTCCCTTTGAAGAAAAAGGCGTTGACTTCTGGTGGATTGACTGGCAGCAGGGCACAAGAACTGCCGTTCCCGGTCTTGATCCCCTCTGGGCTCTTAATCATTATCACTTCCTTGATAATGCCAAGGATAACCACAGACCCCTTATCCTTTCCCGTTTCTGCGGTGCAGGCTCACAGCGTTATCCCTTAGGCTTCAGCGGTGACACAACTCAGACCTGGAACAGTCTCGACTTCCAGCCCGGATTTACTGCAACGGCATCTAATATTGCATACCCCTGGTGGAGCCACGATATCGGCGGCCACTGCATGGGCAAAAAGGACGATGAACTCTATCTCCGTTGGGTACAGCTCGGTGTGTTCAGTCCCGTTATGAGACTTCATTCCACCAACAATGAATTTGCAGGTAAGGAGCCCTGGAATTACAGCGGTCCTGTTCAGCGAATTGCAACAGACGCACTTCGCTTAAGACACAAGCTTCTGCCTTACATTTACACAATGAACTACCGTACACACACTGACTGCAGAGCTATCTGCGAGCCTATGTACTACGCTTACCCCACAGATGAAAGTGCATACAAGTGCAAGAATGAATTCTTCTTCGGCACGGAGCTTATTGTTGCTCCCATCACCGAGCACACCAGTGACAGCACAAACCTTGCCTCAGTAAACGTGTGGATTCCCGAGGGCAGATACACAGATATCTTCACCGGCAGAATTTACAGCGGTAACGGCTTTGTAAAAATGTACCGCGATATTGATTACATCCCCGTTCTTGCAAAAGAGGGTGCAATCATTCCTATGAGTAAAAACGACAGAACAAATAACTGCTCCAACCCTGAAGAGCTTGAGGTTCTTATTTACAGAGGCAACAACACCTTCACCCTTTATGAGGATGACGGTGAGACCCTTTCTTATCAGCAGGGTGCTTATCTTAAAACCGACTTCACCGTTTCCGAAATCGGCGACAAGGTATACCTTTCAATCGCAAAGAATGAAGGTGACGTAAGCGTTGCCCCCGCAAAGAGAACCTATATCCTCAAGTTCAGAGATATCACCGCAGCAGATGTTACGGTTATGACAAACGGCAAGGCAGCAAAATTTGATATGAGGAAGGAAGGCAAGACAGTTGAAATCACTGTTACTGCAAAGCCTTCTTCAACAATTGAAATAAGCCTAGAAAACTGCGTATATCTTGAAAATGAGGATAAGAAAAAGGCACTCACAAATGTGATTTCAAAATTCCAGATGTCAACGGACTATAAAGGTATGCTCTTCGGTGCTTTCATTAATGGTGAAAAGGAACTGCCCAATGTTTCAAAGGATTTTGCAGGTCCTATTGAGGAAATACTTAAGCTTCACAGATAAAACTCAAAAAGCCGTCGCAATGCGACGGCTTTTTCCTAACTACTGACTACTAATCACTTAACTTCTTACTGCCAATGCCTCTTCACTCTTAATCCACGGTGTGAAATTAACAGCGAAAAGGAAAATTTCAATAAGGGCAAGAGGGATCATTTCCATAAGTGCACTTTTTCCTACTGTTGCAAAAATAACAACGAAAGAGCCTAAAATAAGGAAAGTGCACACTGCAAGCATATTGAATTTGCTGTGTTTTTTGCGGTTGATGATAAAGAAAAGAGCAATTGATGCTACGGTAGCGGCAATAAAAAAGCCTGTTGCTACCCAGTGGGCAATTCTTTTCGGGTTCCAGTCCTCAATGCTGTGACCTAAGGTTAAGGCAACAAGGCACATACCTAAAAAACCGAGAACACAAAGAACATTGAGAAATCTGCTTTTCATTTTAAATTTGTTATACATATACTGCGTATTAATCAGTATTCCGCCTGATGTAAGCACACCCCAGAGCCAGAACCAGGCCTTTCTGTCTTCACAAAGAAGAGAAAGAGTTCCCAACTCGGAAGCGGGGTTATTGCCCCAGAAGAATGGAAGGGCAAGACCGTAAACAAATGCGGCAAAAAGCACCGTTATACATAAGGGCTTTGAAAATATTTTTTCCGTTTTCATTTTAACAATCATTTCTGTTTTATATGCAAAAACATTATAACATACAGAAGATAATTGTCAAGTGTCTATGTTTTCTATCTGTCAATACTGCGCTGAGCGTTACTTTCCGTGCAGCTTTTAGCCGACCTATTATAAAACTTTTAAATGTAGTTTCTTCACTAACTCCGTACGCTCGTGCCTTTTAAATAATGCCGAAGGCACCACCTCGCAGAGGCTCCTCTTTAGGGGAGCTGGCAAAATCGTAAGATTTTGACTGAGGGGTTAACCTTTTAAAATTTCTGTTTCAATAAAACTTTCAGGTTTGCCGTGGTGATTTTACCCGACCTTTAATCAAAAGTTTAAGTGTAGTTTTTCCTCTAAGCTCGTCCGCTCATGCCGCTGTGGCACTTCCTTTGTCCCGGGCGACAAAGGAAGCAAAACGCCCTTTTTGGGTGCTACGGGTATACCACGAGCATGCACCGTCATCCGTCTCCGCATACAACCCTTACGGGTTGTTCGTACGGGTAAGAGATTCGCTTACTGAATTTATC